>VGYL01000156.1 GCA_016872975.1 Planctomycetota bacterium | reverse complement strand
CACTTGACACTTCAAACTTGAAACTCCCCTCGAATTGGCCTTGTCTTGCTGCGGCAGATTCGGGTCATAGGCGCGACTCGTTGTTGAAGAACGATGATCTGCTCAAAGGCTAGACAGGGATCTGGGCCACAGAGGACACAGAGGTCACAGAGAAGAGCCCAGGCCAGAGGGCAAGAAGGTAGGAAGTCCAGAGGGTTGGAGGGCCGGGCGTTCTCCCCCCTTATCTTCTCACCTTCGCCCCTGCGGATCTTCTTCTCTCTGTGTGCTCTGTGACCTCTGTGGCTTCCTTTTAGCCCCTTACCGGGTCGTTATTGAAAAACCGTCACTGGCGGCAACCACCGCCGGCAGGGCAGGCGCAGGCACCGGGACCTGCCCCTATAAGAAGACGCTTCGCAACGCCCGTATGTTCCACACAAATCGAAACGTGAGCATA
This sequence comes from Planctomycetota bacterium, assembly GCA_016872975.1. GTDB lineage: Bacteria > Planctomycetota > Phycisphaerae > Sedimentisphaerales > Anaerobacaceae > PLanc-01. The sequence continues at coordinate 10,316 of VGYL01000156.1, read as the reverse complement.
AGTTCTGTTCCTTCCGGGAGTCGGTACGTAGCCGCGTAGATGTTGGGCCGCACCCCCTGCGTAGAAAGAGGCGGACAAAAGAGAAGGAGATGAGTCACAGACTGCGTCGATTTTCCCAGCCTGACCTGTGGCCGGAACCAAAAGATCCTCAACCACGGAGATCACGGAGGGCACGGAGAAGGAGGGGATGGACTCTCGGCAGCACGGTGCCAACCTCCACGAAGCCCCACGCCTTTTCCACGCGGTGTCTTTGGTTCTGTCTCCGTGGTCTTCGTGCTCTCCGTGGTTCAAAACATAATCCTTTCTGCCATCAGGGCTTACGTTGCCCTCTTGGAATTATCTGGAAATGGTTCTCAGTTGTTACGAGTTAGCAACGCAGATGTCTCCTGATCAACCGCAGAGGACGCGGGGGACGCAGGGTGGGATTTCCCGATGCGGGCGGTCCCTGATGCAAGTCCGGACCAGGTAAAGAGATGGGAACCACGAATGACACGAATCACACGAATAGAAGAGGAAAGACAAGGGGTCAAATTCGTGTGATTGGTGTGATTCGTGGTTCAAGAACACTTCGGCCCCCGCCGCAGGCCGGGTTGGGCCCGCTTTGGCGCCATCCCTTCCTTGGCTTTCTACCGGGTCGTGGAAGAAAAGACGCGGCTCAGGGGCCGACCCCTGGGGAAGAGGGGCCGAACGATGGAATGTTGGAACACGGGAATGTCGGGGGTGGGGCACCCCGGCTCCCCCGTTATTCCACGATTCCACTCTTGCAGTCTTCCCTTTCCGGCCCCTCGTCGGAGGCCACGAGAACTCCGAACCTGGAGGACAGACGACCGATGACGGCGCTGTCCTCTGTCCCGGCCCTCGCCCCAAAACTAGAAGCTCTGTTGTCACTAAAGCAGGGCAGATCCCGCCGACCCCCAGGTTTTGTGGCGCCGCGTGCCGTCGCGGTGACGGTCCACGCGCGCTCGCATCGCCTCTATCGGTTTTTGTGTGGCGTCGTCTGGGCTTGGATCTTTCGGATAACCCTTTGCCGTTTGTTCTCGTACCTCTTACAATGGCCGTTGGCCAAAGGGATAGCGCCGAAATGCGTCTGGTCGTGTGTTGCGGGGCGGGCAAGACATGTTTCGCCAAGAGGCCCAAGGCCGCTAAGGTCCCTGTGCCGGTCAAGGCAATTGCCGGGAATCTGTTGTAGAGGGGCGAACATTCTATGACACGAGACGGGACACCGCAAAAGATCTGCAAAGTCTTCGTATCCAGCACGTACCTGGATAACGAGAAAAGGCGGGAGATCGTGCAGGATGCGATAGATCGTGCCGGCATGAGGTGGATTGGCATGGAGAGGTTCACGGCCACGACTCATCCCACAGTGGAATCGTGCCTGGAACAAGTGAGGGAGGCCGATGTGCTGGTGGGTATCATCGCTCATCGGTACGGGTGGATACCGGAAGGAAGGGAATTCTCCATCACCGAACTGGAATACGACGCGGCCAAGGATCGCTTGATGTTTCTCATCGACGAGTCTGTGCCGGTACAGACAGAGCGCGACTTTGACCCAAAACCTGACCGCTGGGATAAGCAAAAGAAGCTGGCAGCATTCAAGGCCCGCATCCAGAAGGACCAGCAACCGGGCCGGTTCAAAGACGAGATACTGGGGGCGATGCTCATGCAGGCCCTCCGGGATTGGGAGAATCGACGCGCATCTCACGGGGGAGAACACGAACCTCCAAGGACATCTCAGCTAGAAGGCGGCCCGCAGGGGACTTTGGAGGCGGAAATCCGTTCCTACCTTGCCAAGGCGGATTCTCTCTACGCGAATCTGCCGGTGGCTGGCTTTGTCACTCAGCTCAAAGTCCCGATCGACATCGCGGACATCTACATTCCCTTGCGTGCCCTCGTAGACTTGCGGGGTGTGAGCGAGGAGCCATTTGCCGACGCCGCCGACGCCGAGAAATGTCTGGCCAGTGGCCAGACCAACCTGGAAATCTCGCTGCCGCAGGGCTTCGAGCAGTGTGCCGCGCGCCACAAGCGGGGGATCGTGATCCTGGGCGATCCCGGCGCAGGCAAGACCACGCACATGAAGCGTCTGCTCTTGTGGTGCGCACGGAATGGCTCCGCGAGTATCGGCCTGCCTGAAGGCATGGTGCCGGTGTTTTTGGCCTTGCATGATCTGACCCATTTGGATCGCGGGCTGGAGGATTTCATCCAGGCTCAACTCGCCCACCCGCACCTTGGAACCACCGCGGGTTTCGGACGCCGGCTCCTGGAACGCGGCAACCTCCTGCTCCTCTTTGACGGGTTGGACGAAGTGGCTGACACGGACCAGCGGCGGCGCGTCTCACAGTGGATCGGCGCGGCTCTGAGAGTGCACCGGTTGTGCCGGTTCGTGGTTACGAGCCGCTACGCCGGCTACAGTCCCGACGTGGCGCTCAACGAGCAGTTCCTGGAGATGCACATCCGTCCCTTGAGTGCCGACCAGGCGGAGAAGTTCATCCGCACCTGGTTCCGAATCGTCGAGACCGGTCTGGCACGGGATCAGACGCAGGGCAAGCAGATCGCGGAGGACAAGGCCGACAAACTGATCGCCCGCCTGCGCGAGCCGGAGTTTCGGGCCCGGCGCGTGTTTGAGTTGACACGTAATCCCCTGTTGCTGACCAATTTGTGCCTCGTGCACCGGCATCGGGGTAGCCTGCCCAAGCGAAGGGCTCGGCTCTACGATGAATGTATCGATGTTCTCCTGGAGCATTGGCGTACCGCGAAAGGACTGGAGGGGATGGACGCCTCACAGGCACGGCGGGTGCTACAGCCTGTAGCCCTGTGGCTGCATCAGGAGAGTGGACGCACCCGTGCCACGGCCGCCGAACTGGCAGCGGTGGTGGAACCGGCCCTCAGGGATACGGGCTGGCCCGGCGCTTCTGCGGCTGCCTTTCTGAGCGCGGTACGCGACCGTAGCGGTTTGCTCACCGGTTGGGGTCGTGAGCGATTTGGCTTCATGCACCTGGGTTTCCAGGAGTACCTGGCCGCCCGTGAGATCCGGCGGCGGGCTTTCAAGGAACAGGGGGTACTCAAGGACCTGGCCGGGCGCTTCGGGGATAGCTGGTGGCAGGAGGTGGCTTTGCTCCTGCTGGCCCTGGAGGACCCGTCCTTGTTTGAGCCTTATATGCGTGAAGTCGTGCAACGGCCGGAATTTGCCCATTTCCCGGTGCTGGTGGACGCTTGTCTCGAAGATGCCGTCGAGGTTTCGTCGGTGCCGTTCCTGGAATTCCTCCAGGCAGATCCCGGCGGGAAATCTGAGCTATGGCAACGTCAGCTTGCGGCCGTGCGGGTCCTGGCCCGCCTGGATCCCGGAGCGCTGGAGGTTCTGCACGACCGATTGTCGCGGCATCCCAGCATGGACATTCGCGCCTTGGTCGCGGGGCGTAGGGCCAGTGTGGACCAGGAGGTGTGGCGCGAAGAACGGACCGGCTATGAACTGGTCTGGATTCCGCCCGGCAGCTTCACGATGGGATCACCAGAGAGTGAGAAGGAACGCTACGATTACGAAGGACCGGAGCACGAGGTGCACGTAAGAGGATTTCTGATGGGCCGGTATCCGGTGACCAACGCCCAGTACGCGACGTTCCTGAAGGCCAACCCCGAGGTGTCTGAGCCTGAGTTCTGGGCAGACCGCAAGTTCAACGAAGCGCAGCAGCCCGTTGTGGGGGTTAGTTGGGATGATGCCAGACGCTTTGCGGAGTGGGCAGGTATGCGACTACCCACGGAGGCTGAGTGGGAGTATGCCTGCCGGGCGGGCACAACTACCCGGTTCTATACGGGGGACAAGGAGGAGGATTTGGGGCGGGCGGGCTGGTACAGCGCAAACGCCGGCGGACAGCCCCATGCGGTAGGCGGCAAGGAACCGAACAAGTTCGGGCTCTATGACATGCATGGGAACGTCTGGGAGTGGGTCGAGGACGACTGGCACAGGTCGTATGATGGGGCCCCGAACGATGGGCGGGCATGGATCGATTCCCCGAAGAGAGGCTCGGGTCGTGTGTTGCGTGGCGGTGCCTGGATCAATGATCCCAGGGATTGTCGCGCCGCGTTCCGTTACGTCTACGTTCCTCACGAGCGCCTCGGCACTTTCGGTTTTCGTGTGGTGTCGTCTGGCCTTGGACCTTCCGAATAACCCTTTGCCCTTTTCTCTTTTACCCTTTACAATACCCGTTGGTCAAAGGGGCAGTGCCGAAATGGCTCGGGTCGTGTGTTGCGTGGCGGTGCCTGGAACAATAATCCCAGGAATTGTCGCGCCGCGTACCGTAACGACAACGATCCACACGAACGCAACGACAATATCGGTTTTCGTGTGGTGTCGTCTGGCCTTGCACTTCCGCGTAGAGGGTCTTCTTCTGTGCCCGGAATCCCGGCGTTCACGGATGCCGGGAGGGTGGCTACGGAAGTCCTGGCGCTGTTCCTGAGTTGTCGGGCGAGTCTCCCGGCAGCCGAATCTACGTCACAGGGCCGCGTGGGACTGGTAGGAGGTAGTCTCCGAACGTGCCATACGGCCTTTTGTCTGCGAGGGCACTTCATGGCGAAGGAACTCAAGGTCGTGGCCGACTTCTACGATTTCACGCTCTGGCTGCTCCATCATGTGGAGAAGTTCCCCCGTCACCACCGATACAGCTTGGGGCGGGACATCGAGGCCAGGCTCCAGACGATTCTCGCATTTCTACTACGAGCGAAATACTCCAAGAGCAAGGCAAGCTATCTGGCCGACGCGAATATCGAGAAGGAGTTGATCATGGCTACGAATCTGGCTCTGGACGATCGCCTGATCGAGGAGGCCCAGGCGGCGGGCGGGCACAAGCCCAAGAAGGAAGCCGTCACGGCGGCCCCGAAGGCATGTACTCGTCCTCAGCCGCGGCGGCCACGTCATAATAGGGCTTCAGTTCGGGAAGCACCGAGACCGCTTCCGCGAACACCGAGGTGATGTTCTGGAGCGAGATATAGAGTGCATGCAGAGGATCGTACCCGTCCCGGACGAGCGTCTCCACGTCCCGCACGTCTTTGGGGATGGGGATGGTCTTTGCCGCCCGCCGGAAGCGCCTGCTCCACTTGTCGAAACGACGAGCGAGTTTCTCACCGACGGGTCCCATCTCGAACCAACTCCTCAGAAGTTCTGCTCTTCATGCCACTCCGGGCGTCTCCAATCCGGTAAGCCCCGCCGCATTCTCTTGGTGGCTTTGCCCGCGTCGAACTTCTCCGGATCGAACGGTCCGCGCCAGCGTACGAAGGACTCGTGCTGCTCATGCTTCGGATCGGCCAGTACTTCCAGATATTCCGCATAGCCGGATACTCCGCCGACATCCTCGGGCGGGCAGGCCCGGGCACCGTCCACACAAAGGGGATATCTCGCTCCTCTTGGCGCCCGCGTGCATCCTTCGAAGCGAATCTCATGCTGCCAGTCATCGCCGAAGTCATACTCGTACTCGAAGCGGAACGGCTTGCCATCTTTGGGAACGACCCCGCTGATCTTGGTGCACAAGGAATCGACGGGCGGTATCTCGTCCTCCCAGCCCTCGCAGAGCAGATCGGGATCGCCGTGCCGAACGCCGTCGATCATGAACTGGTGCAGGTGGGAGTTCGTCCATCCCATCGCCGTCTGAATATGTTCGTGGAGCTTGTCGAGGGAGCCGTCCTTCACCTGGATGCGGCGCCAGATAGGCGGCCGGATGCCTTTCAGGGTAATCTTGAACTGGTAGAGCCGTTCGCCAGGTGGAATCCGATAGATCCTGCCCGCGCGGAACTTGGTCGCCGCCGCCTCAACGGCAGCGGTCACATGACGTAACGAGTTGCGTTCCATGCCGTTGGACGCTTTGGCAGCCCGACACGCCCGGGCGATCTCCCTCAGTTCTGTCAGTGTCAGTCGGAGGGTTCGGCCGTCGGCTTGGTCGAGGCGGAGGTGGGGCCCGAGATCCGGCAAGAGCCTTGCGATGATACGCCGCTGGGCCTCGGTCAAATGGAGGGGAAAGGTGGGTTCCTCGGCATTGGACGCAGCGATCTTCGGGTCATTACCTGCAATAGTACCCTTACCAGACGGATCGGTTCTCGTTGATTCCGCCCTTGTTCTTGCCCTGGGGTCCATGACTTCCGTGGACCGGCTTGCCTCTCTCTGGGGAAAGGGTAGACGCAAGGCGGCTCTGATCTCGTCTACGGAGTGTCCCTTCTTCGCTTCAGTCTGCGGCCTCCAGTCCAGAACGGCCTCATCGAATCCGGGCAAGTCCTCGGACAGGACGACTTCGATCCCCAGTTGCCGTAGATGGGGCAGCAATTCCTGCCACTCGGGCCGATTCCGAAGATAGAGGATGCCTGGCCGCTGACGATCTCCTCCATGCAAGGGTCGGAGCATGGCGTGAGCCAGGAGGGCTGCAAGGTCGTTGACGGTAGGTGGCCCCAAGCACACCTCTTCCAGGGCGGGCAAGGCACCGAACGGGCTCTCAATGACCATGCCTACCCAACGTTCGCCGTGTCTACCGGCGGCAGGATTGAGGAAGAAATCGGCTTCGAAGATTGTCTCCGTCAAGGGCAGGCGGCGCAGAGCCGTCTTGACGAAGGCCGATGACTTGCCGAGCTTGAGTCGATCGCTGCAATCCATGGCTTGTCGCGTCCGGTTCCTTGATCTTGCTGTTCCCGTGCGGGTATCCTTGCGTCTGTTGTCCGCTGCCGTTCGACCCTTCCCTCATCAGCCTACCGGGCTTGAACACGGCTCTCCGCTTCGCTGGCACCTCGACCTTCTTCAGCGTGCGGGGATTCTGGGCCATCCTGGCCGGGGTGGTCTTCGTGTCAAAGACGCCGAAGTTACGAAGCTCCAGGCGATTGCCCTTGGCAAGCTCTGAGGTGATCTGAGCGAAAAATTCCCGGACCACGGCCTTTACGAGCTTCTGTCTCGTACCAGTGCTTTCGGCGATGCGGTCGATCAGGTCTTCTTTGGTTGCCATGGCAGGGCTCCTCAGTTGGGACGGCCAATATCGGTCACTACGCCGGGCGAGTGTACCGGAAAGCGGTAGGGCGGGCAAGTGCCGGTTGGATGGGATGGCTCCCCCCTCGTAAGATGACGCCGTATGCTCGAAAGCGGCACCTACATCGTGGTCTTTGCTCTATCCGAAGGATGCCGGATTCCGGTGGGCAGGCCGGGCCGCTTCTGGTTGGGGCGATGATGGTGCCCGGCCCTCGGGAACGGGAGTGCGAGTTGGCAGGGGAGTTACGCCACATATATGAACTGGCCGTGCCCGGCTTCGGCGCCTCGGATTGTGCGCGCGGAGGGCATTTGTTCTACACCCGGCGACTGTAGCCTGAGGCAAGGCCTCACGATTTTGGCCACGCAGGGCGCTGTCCCAGACTCGGTTCTCTCGGTACCCTGCAACCCCGGAGGAGTTCCTGCCCGACAGCGCGATAGAAATCATGGTACAAGGTGCGAAAGTCACGCTTCCGGTAAGAACTACGAGGCAGTGAGACGAAGAGGGAATGAGCCACCCAAGCTTCTTCATTGCAGCCCTGCGGGTAAGGGGTTATGTTGACCACACAAACAAGATGCGCCGTCCTGTTCGGCGGCGTACATGACCAACGACAAGGAGTTGATCCATGAACCGTCGCGATTTCCTGAAGGTAGCCGGCAGCAGTGCGGCCCTGAGTGGCATGGTTTCGGCCTCGGACAGACCATCACCCGTCGACGTGTCAGGGGGCGAAAGACCCCGAAGCCGGGAGGCCTCCATCCAGGTCCGTGACGGCATCCTCTACATCGATACGCCCACCCAGACGGCGGTCATGGAAAAAGGCATCCTGACCTCGCTCCGGAGCAAACAAACGGGCGAGGTATTCGTTCGCGGAGTCGATCTTGCCTCCATTGCGGCCCTGCAGTTGATCTACCGTGGCGGAGAAGCCGTCTCCGTGGATGAGCGCAAGTTCGGCACCATTCAGGCCCACGCCCTGTCTGATCATCGGGCGGAAGTCATCTTTCACAGTTGGGATGCAGAGGGCGTGTTGAGCGTGGCGGTTGAGCCGGAAACCGGGGATATCCTCGTCGAACCGGCCGCGTATTCATCCCGCAGCGGTGTCCTGGCCTGCCGCTGGAATCTCGCCGGCCTGCGCTCGGATCTGAAGCTGGTCGCCCCATTCTTCCAGGGCGTCCGACTGTCACTGGATGATCCCTTGATCAAAGACAGCCACTGGGAGTGGCCGTCCTCCTGGGAGGCCCCTCTGGCGATTTTGCAGGCCGACCGGGGAGGCTTCTGGGTACATACCGAGGACCATCGCTACCGGTACAAAGCGCTGCATGTAGGAACGGCCAAGGACGCCCTGCGGCTGGGATTCGATACCCAGGCCTATGGGCCCATCGACAACAATCTCAGCGCCGGGGGCATTGCCTGGCGTATCAATGTCTTCGCCAAGGACTGGCATGAGCCGGCGGAACGCTACCGCCAATGGCTGTGGCGGGCCTATGATCTCCAGACCGAGCAGAGGCGGCGTGCTCGATGGATCAGCGAAGTGCGTTTCGCTGTGAGTTGGTGCCCGACCGACGAGACGATCCTGGAGGCACTTGCCCAGGAGTTGGATCCCAAAACCGTACTGCTGCACATCCCGAACTGGCGCACCGATCCCTACGACGAGAACTACCCCGCCTATGTCGCAAGCGACAAGGCCAAGGCCTTCCTCCAGAAGGGCCGGGCCATGGGCTTCCGCATGATGCCACACTTCAATGCGATCGACATGGACCCGTCACATCCCGCCTACGCCTATGTCCGTGATTTTCAGTACCGGGGCATCGAACGCCATGATCTGCGCGGCTGGAGCTGGTACCAGGGCCGGGGGCTGGGCGTGCCGGAATCCAACGCCGCTCGCGCCGCCAATCGGGACAAGAAGGTCATGATCAAAGTGCATCCCGGCCTGAGCATGTGGCGCTCGATCCTGGGCCGGGCCATCCTGGACGCCACCCGGGACGTCGCCGTCGATGCGGCGTTCATCGACGTTACCCTCGTGACGCACAACCTGCACAACTGCTTCGTGGAGGCTGTCACCCCCACCGAGGGCATGCACAAACTGATCCATCACGTGGCCACGCTCGGCCCGGGCCTGGTGGTCGCAGGGGAAGGGCTCAACGAGATCACCATGCAGGGACAATCGTTCGCGCAGGCGCATCTGTTCAAGAGCTGGCATCAATCCATAAATGGCCTCGAACGCACGGGTGGCTGTGATCTCAACGCCTTTCTCTTCGAGGGGCTGTGCCGGACGTTCGGTTACGCCAACCTGGGCGGACGGGACGCCGACCAGGAATTGCGCATGCGGATGCATCTGGAGCATGGCGCCATCCCGACGGTAACCATCCGTTCGGCCAAGGAGATCCTCTCCCCGAACGGGGCGGTCCGTCAGATGCTGGACAGGGCGAAGGGATAGCTTCTGCGGGCATCCATCGTTGTCGGAGCCCGGGGCTGTATGGATGTGAAATCAGGAAATCAGATCTTCGATCAGTACCAGTTGTGTTCATTCAAAAGGAGTCTGCACCATGAACGCCAAGATCGTGTTCGCCTTCATTCTGCCGTTGTCCTTGCTTGGCAGCCGCGCCATCGCCCAGAAGCTGACGTCGGACATACCCTACGCGGAGACGGGTCATAAACGCCACGTCCTCGATATCTACGCGCCGGCGGAACCGGCTGCGACGAGTCTGCCCGTGATATTTTGGATCCACGGCGGCGGATGGCAGGCCGGCGACAAAGGGGATGTCGCACTGAAGCCCAAGGCGCTGACGGAGCGCGGTTTTGTCTTCGTCTCGACGAATTATCGACTTCTGCCGGAAGTGAAAATGGAAGATCTGATCGGCGACGTGGCCAGGTCGCTCGGCTGGGTGCACCAGAACATCGCCAAGTATGGCGGCGATCCCAAGCGTATCTTCGTGGGCGGACACTCTGCCGGCGCTCAGTTGGCGGCGTTGATCTGCATCGACGACCGTTACCTGAAGAAAGAAGGCGTGTCTTTCCCTGTCCTCCGAGGCTGTGTCCCGGTGGACGGGGACACCTACGATATCCCCAAAATTATCATGACCGCGGAGCACCGACAAGCGCTCTACGGCGGCAAGATGTTCAGCTTTGGTCATCGCCAGAAATTCGGAAACGACCCGGAGAAGCACGTCGATTTTTCGGCCGTGACGCATGTGGCGAAGGACAAAGGGATACCGCCGTTCCTCATCCTGTATTTTCCCGGGAATCCCGATACACGAGCCCAGGCGCAACGTCTTGAGAACGTTCTGAAGGCAGCGGAAATCCCGGCCAAGGCGTATGGCAAGGGCGAAA
>VGYL01000155.1 GCA_016872975.1 Planctomycetota bacterium | reverse complement strand
CAAAGGTCTTCCTGTCGCGCACGCGGCGGCCCTGGTCATCGACGATGCGCGCCTGGGTGAAGACGGCGGCCACGTCGGGATGCGTATCCAGGAATCGGACCTGTTCCTCGAGTTTTTGCGGCAGGAAGAAGTCATCGGAATTCAGGATGGCCACATACTCCCCTTGCGCCCGGCGCAGGCAATGGTTGGTCGCCACAAACTGCCCCCGGTTGCTCGGAAGCTGGAAGAAGCGGATCCGCCGGTCGGTGAACTTCCCGATCTCCGCCGCGGTATGATCCTGGGAGGCATCATCGGTGATCACGATCTCGAAATCCTGAAAGGTCTGGTCCAGTACACTCTGCACAGCCTGGCTCACGTACTTCTCATGGTTGTACGAGGCCATGATCACGCTTACTTTCGGCATACAAGCCCCTTCCACGACCTTCCCGTCCACCGGCAACCTGCCGGTTTTTTCTTGCCCGCTCTTCTCACCCGCGTCAAAGCGATTTCAGCCAATCGCCTCTCTCGCCGATCACCCAACTGCTCCCGCGCGAAGCGATGGAGACAGCTTCTGCTACAGAGCGAAAGCCGTCCGCTCCACCTGCCGCCAGAACCGCCGGCGCGGCGGAAAGATCTCCCGCAGTGGCTTCTGCTCGCAGGTGTGTCCTGTCAGATTGCATCCCGTCGCGCTGCCGTCTAACCGATTTCGGCGATGGCCTTCACCGGCTCTTCCCGGCCTGCCGGGCGCTGGTGGACGAACACGACTCTGGCTTGGCCCGACTCATTCGTCGAGGACTCCGGCTTGTCTATGTGCTTTTTCATGCGATCCTGATATTCCAATATTGTGAAATCCCGGCCCACTCTATCGCGGAAAAGCGCCGGCTCCACGAAAAGACTCGAGTGCCTCTTCCGGAAATCCTTCGGAGGAACCACCTTGACACCCGGAGAATCGTTCTTCCGAAAGAAGATATGGGCGCACCCGTCCGGGGTCATCAACCTCTTGATCTGTGACAGGTAGAAATCCACTTCGGATTCGGACTCAAAATGCTGAAAGACGATGAAACTGAAAAGGAAGTCGATGGAGGAGTCGCTCAGGCTGTTCAGATCGTCCCGGTGCAGCAGGACCACGTTGTCGGCGCCGTTCAGGCCGATGTACGCGCGTGTTTTGTCGAACGCGCCGTGAATATCAACGCCGATTGCCCGCTGGAAATCCTTGCTGGCCTCGACCAGCAATCGGCCGGCGCCAAAGCCTATCTCAAGACAGTTTCCCTTCGGCATTTGGGGGTAATACGCAAATGCCGTGATGAGATTCTGCCAGTCGGATCTGGCACGGTCTCTAGTCTCTTGGATCGAAGAAGTGCGATCGAACCAACTCAGGAATTTCACCATGTCGTTGAGTGTCGCTGGTGTTTCGATCCAGGACTTCTCTATATCAACGGGCTTGCGGAAGGGCCGTAACAGTAGCCGCAGCATCTTCTTCATTTGTCCGCCTATGCGATAGCGTACCTTGCTCGATTCACCGGCTCCCAAATGAGGAACCGGTACGCTTGGGCCTGTCCAACATGCTACATCCCGGTCTTGCGGATTTCAATTATAGGCAGGACCACGCCCAAATCAAATGAAAACGCAAAGAAGACGGGGTGAGTTTCATCTGTGACGCATTTTCCTATGAAGGGCCAAGGCGGTTCGCTCAACCCGCCGCCAGAAGCGCGACCGCCGGCGGAAGACCTCCCGCAGGGATTTCTGTTCGTAGGCCCGGATGAACCGCAACCGGTCGGTTCGGGTGAGCCCGGCGTCCAGGGCGGAGAAGTACAGGCCGGCCAGGTCTTTGACGAGCCAGCGGTGGGGCGTCCGCCGGCGGATCTGGGCCCGGTGCAGGTCGATCACATAGAGACGCAGTCGCTCGGGATCCAACCCGCCGGAGGTGTCCAGGTGGAAATGGCAGAGGTAGCAGTCCCGGTGGTTGAGGCCGTGCGCGTGCATCTGTCGCACGAGAGAGGCCACCTGCTCGCCTAAGGCCTTTCGCAGGCGAAAGGGCGGCGGCTGCGTGCCCCACGCAGCGCAGAAATCCTCCAGACTGGTCGTACCCGTCAATTCCTCGGTGATCAGAAACGACCGTATCCGGGCGGGGTTGCTGCCCATCCGCCCGTACGCCACAGGGGTCATCGTGTTGACGCCGAGGCGGTGCAGAAGGTCCAGGGCGCGCCATTCCGTCTTCGCGCTTACCACGGGAAGCTTCAGATGCGCGAGGTTCTTGAAGATCTCCCGCCAGCCGACGCCGTGGTGGATCTTTGCGAAGTAGGCGTCGCCGTCGAAGAGGACGCGAATCGTCCGGCGGGACGCCATGCGTCGATAGACCTCCCCCTGCAAACGCTCGACCTCGTCGAACGGGTCCCGTCCTTCCCACAGAGTACGGAACTGACCGGATAGCCACAGTTCCCTCGTCATCGCCAATCCTGGATTTCCGATTTTGTATTTTGGACCGTCGCCGCTTCAATGACCTCGACCGCGGCTTCCACCATGCCGCATAGATTCACGCGCCGGGCAAATTCCGCTCCCCGACGGCCCACCTCGCGCCGATCCGCGCGGAGCAGGGCGGCGCCGACCGTGCGGTCAAACACGTCCTGGTCGAAAAGCTCCGGGAGGACCCAGCCGGCCCTGGCCTGCTCAAGGTAGTGGGCGTGACCGCAGACCCCACTGGCTACGACCGGCAGTCCGCACGCCAAGGCTTCCAGCAGGACGATTCCGGCGGCTTCCTGACGGGCCGGGTGGACGAGCAGATCGGCCGCCATCAGAACCCTGGGGACGTCGTCACGGGGGCCCAGAAACACCACGCGGTCGGCGACGCCAAGCCGGCGGGCCAATCGTATGTAGGGCCGCTCGACATCATCGCCCACGACGCACAGTCGCGTCCGGGCCCGCAGCGCCTGCGGCAGGTGGGCCAGGGCGCGGATCGACCGATCCAGGCCCTTGGTGCGGAACCGGGAGCCCAGTTGCAGCAGGAGCTTGTCGTCCTCCTGGAGGCCGAGGGTCCGTCGAAATATCTGGCGCACCTCCGGGGCTTCCTGCTCGGTCATCCGGTCTTGGGCCAGGTTCGGGGGCAGGCGGTGCATCCGGTGGGCCGGCGTGCCGTAGTAACGCACATAAGGCGTCTCCTGGGCTTGGGAGAGCGTCAGGATCAGGGTCTTGGCGTCCCGCCCGAAGACGGCCTCTTCGAAGGCCCGATACTGACGGTACCGGGGCCCGAGGCGATAGAGCCGGCCGTGTTGTTCCCGGGCCTTGGCCGCGTAGCAGCCATCCGCGGCGTAGTAGAGGTCCAGACCCGGCATCTTGTTGAACCCGATCACGCAGGCCGGCGGCGCTTTTGTGACCCGCCGGGCCACCCACGCGTGGTACTCCCGCATGCGCCCGTGGTTAGTCAGGGCCCAGGGCCGATGGAGGTGGACCCGCAACGACTCCGGCCGCGCGCCTTTCCACGAGGTGGTGTAGATATCGACCGTATACCCGCGCGACTGGCAGGCCAGCGCGATCTGCAGCATGTCCCGCTGCTGTCCCCCGTAGGGGAAGTATTCGAACAGGCAGAACGCCAGGGCTTTGTTTCGTTCGTGTTCCATCGCGAAGCGTCCGCGCTTTCCTGCACCGATGGAAAGGGATTCCGCTATCGGCACGTTGTCAGAAGCTGTTCCGCCGCGGCCAGGACTTCCGCCGGACGGATCTCGTTCATGCACTCATGCTCCCGGGGGCACACCTTCTTGTGACAGGGAGAGCAATCGAGCTCCTTGCGCACCACGATCGTCCGGTCCGTGTTGGCGTCCGTGTAACGCGGGTCCGTCGATCCCATGAGGACCACGACGGGAACGTCGAAGGCCACCGCGTAATGGCGCGGTCCCGTGTCATTCGTGATGAACAGATTGCAGCGTTTCACGAGCGGCTTCAGGATCTCCAGATCGAGCCCGCCGGCTTGGGCGTCGATGACATCGGCCCTGGTCTTTTCCAGAATGGCGCGACGGATATCCTGCTCCCCGGGTCCGCAGAACAGGATCACCTTGGCGGCAAAACGCCGCCGGCACATCTCGGCCAATTCGGCAAAGCATTCCGCCGGCCAGCATTTCGAAGACCCAAAACTGGCGCCGGGGGTTACCCCGACGACGAAGTCATCGTCCCCGATGCCGTACTTTGCCAGGAACTCTGCGCCGCGCCGGCGCAGTGGGTCGCCGATGAACAGCGTGGGCTTGGGCCGCCCCGGCAGATCCAGGCCCAGCCAGCGGCAGATTTCGAGGTACTGCTGGATCGTGGGTTTGGGCGTGATCCTGCCGTTCCGGGACGCCACGGGGCCGCCGGCCAGGAGCACGCCGCGCCCTTGCCGCCGGTAGCCGTAGAGCCGCCGGATGCCGCTCAGCCGCAGGGTCAGGGCCGACCGCCACGAATTGGTCAGAAGGACCGCCGCCTCCGGTGCCAGGGCCCGGAGGTGGCTTCGCATCTGCTGAAAGCCGACCCACGTCTTGTCGTCGGCGTCGACGAACGCGTCGAACCAGGGCGAGTCTTTCAGGATGCCCTGCATGCTCCTCTTGAGCACGCCGACGATCCGCGCCTGGGGCAGGGCGTTCCGCAGGCACTCGAACACCGGCGTCGCCATGACGATGTCCCCGACCCAGTTCGGGCAACGAACCGCCAAGGTCTCAACGTTGTCAAGCTTCGATGTCATTCGTGTCAAGATCTCTTGATGTTTGACCTTGTGGACTCCTGCAGTTTAGGGTAAGGCCACGTGACTCTTGACTTCGGCAAAATCCCAGTGGTCTGTTCTACTGCTGACTTCTCAAGCCAGGCCCCTGTTTTCATAGAAGCAGATTCCGTAGCCTTCTCGCGGCCTCCGCCGCAACCAAGTCCGCTGCCGTCGCCAAATTCTCGATTCTGGGAGCGCCCGGCTCCGATTTGGCCCCGAAACGTGCCGGCGGGGTCGTGGGGTAAAGCCCGATCCCAGGTCTGCGAAAGGCCGCCGTCAAGTGCAGGAGGCCGGTATCCACTCCCACCACTCCGGTCGCCTGACTCAGGACCGCCGCCAATTCGGCCAAGCTCAGCCTAGGCAGGACCTGCGCCTCACGCCCGGCAGCCAGTCGCTCGGCCCGACTACGCTCTCGTTCATTGCCCCAAGGCAGCAATACGGCAAAGCTCATGGCATTGATGTGACCTATCAATTCCCACCAATCGGCCTCCGAGTACTCCTTTTCCAGACGCGCCGTGCCGTGCAGCGCCAGAACGTATGGTCTCGGCAGATTCAAAATGCCGGCAGCGGGTGGCGTCACGCCATAGCTGAAGAGGTCTTCTTCCCCCATGGAGTAACCCAGGGCCTGGGCAGTCAGACTACGGTTCCGCAGAATGGCGTGCTGATTCCACGAGGCGTGATAGCGGTATTTATAGAATAGTGAAGCGATACCTTCCCGCGCCGTTGCGAAATCGTGACCCGCACGCTTGCCTCTGCCCAACATGGCCACGACCCCACTCTTCAGTAAACCTTGCGCATCGAGAACCAAATCGTACGAACTCTGGCGCAACGATCGCATGAAATCCGGGAACTTCCGCCACGTCTGCTTGGCGCAGAAAGCGTTACGCCACGTTCGGAACGCCACCGGGATGACTCGATTCACCGAGGGATGCCAGGCAGGGACAGCGGAAAACGCCTCCTCGACCACCCAATCGATCTTCAAGGTCGGAATGTGTGAAGCGGCTTCGGTGAGGGCCGGGAGCATATGCACGACATCCCCAAGAGACGACATTTTCACCAACAGAATTCTCATATGCCAGAATCCACCGCTACAGGAAAGCTTTCGAGCAGTGCGCGCAAAGAGCTATTTCTTCCTGCCTAGCGGTCTGATGCAAGGCCCTGATACTCTTATATTGCCGGGAGCCCCATATGTCCTTGATGCTATCCTTGCTCACGTTGCCAAGAGTCACGACCCCGTTGTAATCCAGACAGCACAGGCTGACATTGCCATCCGCCAGGATCGTGAAAGTCCGCCAGAGGCGGGAACATGGCTTTCGAACCGCTGACTGTTTCTGTTCGCCGCCATCGCCGCCCCAGTTGTGTATCTTGCCAAAACTGAAGCCGTCAACCTTCGCCGCTAGCATTCCCATCGTTTGTGACTTGTCGGTCGTGCTGCAGCAGGCTACCTTGATTCTTGCCGGACTAGCCAGTTCATCCCGCAATTCGACTAACCGAACCGTGTTGGCCACGACGGCGCCGAATTTCAGCGGAGTCCGGATGCGCTCGAACTCTTCCTCAGTCGCTCCGTCGAAGCTAATCTTAATCTCATCGATGCCAGCCTGCAGCACTCCCCTGGCGCGCTCCTCAGAGATAATTGCCCCGTTTGAGAAGACCTTGACCTTCTCGACACCTCGATCCTTGGCGTATTTGACAAACGTCTCCAGACGCGTGTCGAGGAAAGGTTCCCCAAAATTATGTAAGTGAATTTCGCGGCACTGATTCTCCGCGCATTCCTTGATGATTCTCTCGCACAGGGACCGTTCGATACGCTCGATCGGCCGAGACATCCTGTGATGCGGGCAGATGATGCACTGAGCATTGCATGCATTGGTGGACTCGATTCGCACGACGTTCGGGAAATCCCTCAGACTGGCATCGTACGCTGTGCCAATTGTCGCACAGAGGAGCCTTGAAACGAGCGATGTCATGGAACCACCTGCAAGTACACATAATGGCAAATAGACTCTTGCATTCGTAGCTGTTTCGCGGCTTCGCACAGCCGCACACCTCTCGGATGATTGTACCCCCCCGCGCACGCCTGTCCAGCACTTCTTCAGGAAAAACCCATCTTGATTGGTCTTGGCGGCCGGACTAGGTTGAGTTGCAGCCCCTCACAATCGAGACCGAAGCCTGACGTTTCTCTAGGAACCAGACCTGGAGGCAACGAACTGGCCGGCGGAATAGGCGCTTCGCGCTCTGGTGGTCAACCGCAAGGTCTTCGCCGGGAATCGAACCCCGGTGGGGAGACATGCCAGGAGGTCCTGTACAGCGTCTTTGCCACCCTGGCCAAGCGTGAGTTGGACGCCCTGTCGTTGGTTTCCCGCTCATCAGAAATCTAGCACTTGCCACGCATGAGATAGAACGCCAGGGCCATCAACTGCAAGACCGCGGCGAAGCCCAGTGCCAGCAGGACGTTGCTGTCCTGGCGTCGGGAGCCCATCAGGAACCACAACGCCAGCAGCAGGCAGAACGGCACGAAGACCTGCACGACGCCCGCCAACAGCCGGATCAGCGAGAACTCGCCGAACGCCTCGCGTTTGTGCATCCGGCGCAGTTGCTCCAGGATACTCGCCAGGAGCTGGTCGGTCTCGGTGCGGGCCGGCGCAGGCCCCGGCGCGGTGGCCGGGATCGTGTCGCGGACCTCGGGCCTGCGACTCGGAGGCGGCGCGCTCCCGGTCGCGGCGCCACCCTCGGGCCCGCCCGGCAGCGGTTCCCGCGGCGTCAGCATATTCTCGACGGACCGGGGGGGGCCACTTTGCTCGTGGCCCGGCTCCGGTGCCGGCGCCATCCGCCGTTCCTGCGAACTGCGCTGATAGCGTTTGATGATATTCACGGCTTCTCTCATATTCACGGCCACGTAGTCCGGCTTGCTTTGCTCCGATGGTGCGGCCTCGCGGTGCGGGGCGCCGATCAGGA
This sequence comes from Planctomycetota bacterium, assembly GCA_016872975.1. Classification (GTDB taxonomy): domain Bacteria; phylum Planctomycetota; class Phycisphaerae; order Sedimentisphaerales; family Anaerobacaceae; genus PLanc-01. The sequence continues at coordinate 3,100 of VGYL01000155.1, read as the reverse complement.
TGGTCTTACACCCAGCCCGGCGACCGGCCTCGACATCACGGTCATTGTCCCCGATCATCCAGGACCGGGTCAGGTCAAGATCCATCTCCTGGGCTGCCGCCAGGAGCATGCCGGGCTTCGGTTTTTGCCAATCGCTGTCCTGGCGGTACTCCGGAACCACCCCGTCGGGATGATAGGGGCAGTAGTAGATCGCGTCCAACGACGCCCCCTTCGCGGCCAGCAGCTCGCGGAGCCGGTCGTGAATCCGCTCGAGCATTTCGACCGTGACCAGGCCACGCGCCACCCCCGACTGGTTCGACGCCACGACCGTCTTGTAGCCCAGCCGGTGGAACTCCTGCAGGGCCTCCGCCACGCCCTCGATCACCTGGACCTGGTCGGGGTGGTTGAGGTAGCCCGGATCGTGGATCAACGTCCCATCGCGATCGAGATAGATTGCGGCGTTTGCCATAGGTCAGTTCTCAGTTGGTAGGGTGGGGCTTGCCCCACCGATTCTTCATTCTCGGACGCTTCCGGGTGGGGCAAGCCCCACCCTACAGGCTCACTCGCGGAAGCTCTGCTCTACGAGCTCGCAGATGATGTGATACGCCAATTGATGGATCTCCTGGCTGCGGGCCGTCAACGAGGCCTCGGCGCAAAGACACAGATCGGCCGATGCCTCCAGTGGACTCTTTGCCCGGCCCGTGAAGGCGATCACACGCGCGCCCTGGCGTCGGGCGGCCTGGACCGCCTGGAGCACGTTGGGCGAGGTCCCGCTCGTGGAGAAGGCCCAGAGGACATCTCCCGGCCGGACCAGGGCTTCCACCTGCCGTGCGAAGACCTGCTCGAAGCTGTAGTCATTGGCGATGCAGGTCAGGATGGACGTGTCCGTGGAGAGCGCTACCGCCGGCAGGGCCCGCCGCTCGGCTCGAAAACGCCCGACGAACTCCCCGGCGATATGCTGCGCATCGGCGGCCGAGCCGCCATTGCCGCACAGGTACAACGTCCCGCCCGCCCGCAGCGACTGCACGATCATCTCGGCCGCCGCCAGGACCGTCTCCCCGGCGGACGCCTCGAAGGCCGCCACCATCCGGCGGTGGGTCTCAATGGCTTCGGTGATAATCTGACGATCCATCATGAAGAAAATCCGAAATTCGAAATCCGAAATCCGAAACAAGCACGAATGATCAAAATCCAAATTTCAAAACCGGTCGGTCGAGTAGCGCCAGTGTTTCGGTCATTGAAATTTTGGATTTGGATTGATCTCCCCGCGGGCGCGGTGTGTTTGGAATTTGGTGCTTGGGATTTGGAATTTCCGCTCCGCGCGGCTTAGCTTCCTTTCGCATCGGTCTGCAACGCTTTCATTTTCTCAATTGTGGCGGTCGAGCTCTTGCCCTGCACGAGCGGTGCGAGGACCACCTTGCCGCCGTAGGACTCGACGAAGTCCCAGCCGACGACGCCTTCCTTGTTGCCCCAGTCCCCGCCCTTGACGATCACGTCGGGCTTGACCTTCCGGACCAGGCCCAGCACGCTGGGCTCTTCGAAGATCGTGATGAAGTCCACCGTCTCCAGTCCGGACAGCACGGCCGCGCGATCCTGCTGGTTGTTGATCGGCCGCTCGGGGCCCTTGAGGGCCCGGACGGAGCTGTCGCTGTTGAGCCCGACGACGACCACGTCGCCCTGCGTCTTGCAGAAGCGCAGATACTCGATGTGGCCGCGGTGGATGACATCGAAGCAGCCGTTCGTGAAGACGATGGTCTGGCCGCGGCTGTGCCGCCAGTCGATCTCCTCCAGCAACGCGTCAAGCGGCCGGAGCTTGTTGTTGCGCGTGCCGAACTGGCCGACGATCTCGTGGACCATCTCAGACACGCTGACGGTGGACGCCCCGAACTTCTCCACTTCGATGCCGCCGCCGATGTTGGCCAGATGCGCCGCCGTCAGATAGTCGCTGTCGGCGGCCAGGCTCACGGCGAGAATCGCCAGCACGACATCGCCGGCCCCGGTGACGTCGTACACGTTGCGGGGCCTGGCCGGGATGAGTTGGGCAGTGGTCTCCGTGCACAGATACAGACCCTCCCGGTCGAGCGTAACGACCGCGGCATCGAGGCTGAGCTTCTGGCGCAGGACTTGGGCGGCCCGGGCCGCCTCCGCGGCCTCGCGCACCTCGAAGCCGACGGCCAGCGAGGTCTCGTAGCGATTGGGCGTCAGCAGGGTGGCGCCGGCATACTTCGTGTAATCGGCGCTACGGACGGGATCGACGAGCACCTTGTGTCCGGCCGCGGTCCCCAGCCGGATCATCTCGCGGCATAGCTCGGCGCTCAGCACCCCTTTGTCGTAGTCCTGCAGGCAGACGATATCCACGTCCGCCAGGGCCTCGCGGCAAGCTTGCAGCAGTTGCTCTCGCACGGATTCGTCCAGGGCGGCCGTGCTCTCCCGGTCGATGCGCATGAGCTGTTGCTTGTGGCGGTGCTGGGCCAGGCCGATCAGACGCTGCTTGGTGGTCGTGGGGCGGTCCGGGACCGTCCGGATCCCCGCGACCTCCGCCCCGAGGGCCGTCAGTCGCTCCTTCAGGAGGCCGCCGTTGGCATCCTCGCCCACGACGCCGATACAGACGGGCACCGCGCCGAGTGCGGCCAGATCGGCCGCCACCGAGCCCGCGCCGCCGCAGCGTGATTCCGTCTGCACCACCCGCAGGACGGGGACCGGGGCTTCCGGGCTGATCCGTGTCGCATCGCCGTAAACGTACACGTCGAGCATGAAGTCGCCGGCGATCAAGATCCGCGGCGTGCCGAGATTGCCAATCGTTCTAAGCAGTTCTTCGTACATACGTTTCCTATGAAGGGGGCATTCTACCGTCAAGAACGCGGCGGAGCAAGGCCGTCAGGGCCTCCGCCCCGGCGATCATCTGCAATTCCACCGCCAGATGCGCCAGGGGCGGGTCGCCCGCGTCGGCCGCCAGGTGCGCCACCTTGGTCCAATCCTTCTGGGTGGTCAGGATGAGAGAGGCTTCCCGCTCGGCAGCCTCCCGGTGGATCTGGTGGAGATCGTCGCCGGTGTAGCGATAATGATCCGCGAAGACGCGCGAACCGACCAGGACGCCCCCCAGACGCTCGATGGTGTGGAA
>VGYL01000154.1 GCA_016872975.1 Planctomycetota bacterium | reverse complement strand
TTCATTCGGCTAATTCATAATTCGCAAATGGATCGGAAATGAGAGATGGCACGTGAAGGTTTTCACAGGCGGATACAGGAACTGGAACGCGACGTTATGGCGATGGGGGCGATGGTCATCGACGCCATTCAGCGCTCGGTCGAGGCCCTCGGGGACCTGAATGCGGAAAAGGCCCAGCAGGTGATCGCCTACGACGTCAAAGTTGACCGGAAACGCTGGGAGCTCGAGGATCTGTGTGTCGACCTGATCGCCACGCAGCAGCCGGTGGCTTCCGACCTGCGGGAGATTATCGCGACATTGAGCATCGTCCGCGATCTGGAGCGGATCGGCGATTACGCGGAAGGCATCGGCAAGATCGTCCTCCTGCACGGCCATGAGCCGCTCGTCCGGCCGTTGCGGTATCTGCCGATCATGGCCCGGAGGGCCGTCGGGATGCTTGACCGCAGCCTCCAGGCCTTCGTCCAGCGGGACGCCAAGGCCGCCCGCGCGATCTGCGATGAGGATGACGAGGTGGACAACCTGTACGACCAGGCCTACCACGACCTGATCGGCACCATGATCCGGGACCCGTCCGTCATCACGCGGGCCACCTACCTGATCTGGGCGGCTCACCACGTCGAGCGGATCGCCGACCGGGCCACGAACATCGCCGAAAGCGTCGTCTACCTGGTCACCGGCACGCCCATGGAGCTGAACGTCTCGAAGTACTGACGATTCGGCACTGCGTTTCACCAGTACCGCGACTATGGCGAGGAGATTGCTTCGTCGCTGCGCTCCTCGCAATGACATGATTGCCGCGCTCGGCGAGCCTCGCTCGCAATGACATACAGCCGCCCATTACGTCATTGCGAGGAGCTTCAGCGACGAAGCAATCTCCTCCCGTTCGACGCAGGACTTGCGAAATGCGGGACTAGCGCCGGGCGCCCGTCCGGTCCAGGACCGCGCGGACATGGTCGTCCATCTTCTTCTGGTCGGCAGCGAAGGTGTTGAGGCCGGCCAGGTTCATGAGACTGTCCAATCCGATCGTGCGGTCGGCCAGCGCGTCGGCCCAGTTGCGAAGCTGCGGGATCTTGCCCTCGGCGGCGCTGGTGGCGATCTCCCCGTTGCTCCAGCGCACGAGAAAATCGCTGCCGCCGCGGGCCTCGAAGAAATCGACCAGCCCTTCGGCATCGAACGCATCGAGGTCCTCGTCGCCCAGCGCATCGACACAGCGAACCACCTCGTCGTTGACGTACCAGAGCGTGTCCAGCCCGATCTCTTCCGGATCCACGTCGTCGTTGATCCCGGGGGCGCGGTTCTGGCCGAGCTGGTCCTCCAGCGGCGGCAACTGGTCCTTCCGCGCGTGAAACTCCCGGGCCACGTTCGGGGGGGCCGTGATCACGTCGATCCCGGCCAGATTCACGTACTGCTCCCAGGACCGGAAGCTGGCGCCGATCTGGCGCGTCCCGAATCCCCGTCCGGCGCGGAGCGAATGGATGGCCTGCTGCGAGGCGAGCGTGGCCCGTTCTCCGACGTAGTCGCCGGTGCCGAGGCCGTTTTGGGAGATGAAGCTGTTGAGCCGGCCCAGGAAGACGTTGACGAAGTTCGGCTGCGTCAACCGGGCGATCACGTAGTTCTGCCGGGCGGAGAAGCCCAGGGTGTGATTGATGGGGATGTTCTCCAGACGCGCCCGGCGGGTGGCCAGCAGGCCGGCGGGCGTGAACGGGATTTTCACGTAGAAGCGCTCGGGACAAATCGCATAGTACCGCCGGGCATACTCCACCGCACGGTCCTGGTCATGGGCCAGATCCGTGTGCTCCTCGACGGAGACGTAGGCATCGGACTGCTCGACCAGGCGCAGGCCGTGGCTGGCATTCAGAATGAACGCCATCTCCAGCATGAACTCGTGCTCCGTCAGATCCGCATAGCCCCCGAGCAGGTCCGCCGCCTGGACGATCAGGTCGTCGTAGGTCCCCGTTTGCACTTCCTGGTTCAGCAGGCTGTTGTTCGTGGTCAAGGCCGAGAATTCCCGCGTCCACACGGTGCGGACCTCGTCGAAGTTGCCCGAATCCAGCCATAGCTCCGTCCCCAAGTCGGCGAGCTGCCGCCACAGCTCGTCGGATTCGAACTCCGTCCGGCGGCGTCCATAATGGGGCGTGAAATCCCGGCGGACGAAGTCGTGGACCTCTTCGCTGAGTTTCGAGCCGGCCCGTATCGTTGCGGTTGTCATGATGATGATCTCCCAATGGTCGTCCTTATCTCCTCAAAAGTCTGCACAACTCCTTGAGGTTGCGCGTGTTGATGACGTCGGGTGGCAGCGGCAAGCGCAGTCTTCGGAGCTTGCCGATGGTCTTGCTGGTCCGCCATCGGCAAGGCCTGCGCAAAGCCTACGGCCTTGCCGCTGCCACCCACCCGGAACGTCAATTGTCATGAAGCACTAGACTGTTACCCGGGTCTGAACCAAGCATCCTTATCTCTTCAGAAGTTTGCGCAGGTCCTTGAGGTTGCGCGTGTTGATGACGTCGTCCGGCTCCAGCCAGCCCCGCCGGGCCTGCCCGATCCCGAAGCGCATGTAGTCGAAATCGTTCAAGCGGTGTGCATCGGTGGACAGGACCACCTTCACCCCCAGGTCCTTGGCCATTTTGCAGTGGATGTCGTTGAGATCGAGCCGCTCCGGATGCGCGTTGACTTCCAGAATGCAGCCGTTTCGCTGGGCGGCCTTCATGATCTCTTCCATATCGACCGGATAGGGCTCGCGCGCGCCGATCAGCCGGCCGGTCGGGTGGGCGAGGATCCGGAAGTGCGGATTCTCCATCGCCTTGAGAATCCGGTCGGTCTGCTGCTTGAGCGACAGATTGAACTTGTAGTGCACCGAGCAGACGGTCAGATCGAGCTCCCGGAGCACCTCGTCCGGCAGGTCCAGGGACCCATCCTCCAGGATGTCCAGCTCCGTCGCCTTGAGGACCGTGAAGCCCTTCAGCCCCTTGTTGGTGTGGTCGATCTCGCGTCCCTGCTCCTGCACCTGCCGGGGCAATCGGCCTTTCCGGGCGGCCTCGATCTCCCCGCGGTCCTCGCGCAGCTCCGGCTCGATGAAGGGCAAGCCGAGCTTCGCATAGACCTCCTCCTCGGTCCGGCCGGCCACGCGCTTTTCCCCCCGGAAGGCGCCATACTCGTTGATTTTCAGCTTCTTCGCCTGGCCGATCTTGCGAATCGCGATGTTGTGCTCCTTCGAGCCGGTGAAGTACATCAGCGCGGCGCCGTAACTGACCTCGGGCACCACCCGCAGATCCACCTGGAACCCGGAGCGCAGCAGGACCGTGGAGCGCGTCTCGCCTTGGGACACGACCTGCCGGACATCCTCATAGCCGATGAAGCGCTCCATGATCGGGTTGTCCTTCCGGCACACGGCCAGAATATCGAGATCCCCGACCGTCTCTTTCTGCCGCCGGTAGCTGCCGGCAACGACCACCTCCTGCACGCCCGGCACCTGCCTGAGGTAGGCCGCCAGGGGCTCGGCGATCTGCTCGGCCACGACCAGCCCCAGCCGCTGCGCGCCCCGCTGTTGCAGCTTGGCGGTCTCTTCGAGGATTCGCTGTTCGGTCTTTTTGCCGAAGCCTTCAATGTCGTGCACGCGCCCCTCTTCGGCCGCCCGGGCCAGCTCCGCCACGGTCGTTATGCCCAACTCCCGGTGCAGAGCGGCCACCCGCTTGGGTCCGAGGCCCGGGACCTTCAGCAGGTCCGTCAGACCCGCGGACATCTCGCTTTGCATCTCCGCCAGGAGCGGCAGCGTGCCCGTCTCGACGATCTCCCGGATCTTTCCCGCGAGATCCTTGCCCAACCCGGGCAGCTCCGACAGATCCTGACCCTGGCGGACGAGGTCCGCGACGCTCTGGGACAGCCCCTGGATCGTGCGGACGGCGTTGCGGTACGCCCGCACCCGGAAGGGATTGTCCCCTTTGATCTCCAGCAGATCCGCGACCGCTCCCAGAATCGCCTCGATATCGCTGTTGTGAACACGCATATTCAGTAAATTCCAAATTCCAAGCTCCAAATCACAAACAAATCCAAAATCCAAACTTCCAATGACCGAAACCACGGACGGGGCTCTGCCTGTTTTGAGCCTTTGTGCTTTTCTCACATCCGCGACCAGTACCTGGGCCGGCCGTAGTAGTCGTACATCCGCGTCTCGTACTCCCGGTTGATGGGAGCGGAGGCATCGTAGTTCGGACTCTGCTCGATCGTCTGTTTGGGCACGTCCACCCAGACTTCGCGCTCCTCCCAGCCGATGTCGGTGACCCACTCGGGCGAGATCAGCACGCTGCGTCCGGGCAGCCAGTTGCGGGTGTCCACCACCAGATAGCGGATGACCCAGTCCTCATCGCTGAGAATGAAGTCCTCGACGTGGCCGATCTGGCCGTCGGTGGCGTGGATGCGGTAGCCGCGGACCTCCCGCGTGCTGCGGAGATGGGAGTCGCCCACCGACTCGACCATGACACCGACCCCCCGGTCAGCCTGCGGCTGGGCATAGCGCTCGGGCGCGGCCTCCACGCCGTGGACCGGCCCCCAGTACGGGGTCCAGCCATAGTAGCGGTGCAACTCGAGCTCGCGCTGCCGCGAGACGGGCAGGTCCGTATCGATTTCCGGTGCGTTGTGGACCTGGTCCTTGGTCAGGTTGACATGGAGAATGCGGCCCTGCCAGTCGGGGCGTTCCAAAGCATTGGGGGAGATCAGCACCTTCCGCCCCGGCAGCCACCGGCCGGTGTCCACCACGAAATAGCGGATCGCCCAGTCCTGACTGTCAAAGATGAGGGAATACACGTTGCCGATCTCGCCGTCCTTCGCCCCCAGCGAGAACCCTTCCAGATTGTTGACGCTGCGAAGCATATTCGTGACCTCCATTGTGTAATTGATTATTGACGATTGACTATTGACTATTGGACTGCGCCCGCGCGCGGCGCGTCGCCAGCGCCCATCGTAGACGGTGCAGGGCACCATATCGCGCCAGGCTTTCTCCTAATCTAGGATACTTTATTATACTTAGTAGACAATACGAGAAAAGAGAAGAGAGAAGGGGAAGAAGGCGGAGGATAGGAGTTTTGTAGAATGGAAGTTGGGCTTATTAATCTTCTCGGACACCGCGCCAGCGGTGTCCGAGAAGATTGCGGGCCTATTTGCGCCGAGGCCCTCTGCCTCCAAGTAAGCCCAACTTCCATTTTACGAAACTCCGGACACGCCGAACGCCGAACAATCCCTTGAAATGCCGGGTCGAACGCCAGTTCTTCCTTTGGCCCAGCAAGAGGCTCCACGGAAACATGAGGAGCCAAGAGAGAGCGGCCAGAAGTGATACGAGACCCCGAAAACCGGAGACATCCTGAAGAGGTTGCAGACGTGGGAGGACCAAGTCAGTCCCCGCCGTAGGTTCTCCGTTTGTGCCCGGCTCTTCCAGAAGCTTTTCGGGCACGCAGGGCCTCCCTGGGAACTTCCGCACGAACGGAACCGATGTGTCCAGTCCCGAACTGACGTGAGGCCGCGAGGGGACGATACCGCACGTCCCTGAACGGCCGGATTTCTGCAAAATGGAAATTGGACTTACTTGAGACACGGGGGTTTACTCGCGAACAGTCCCGCTTCGAGTCCGGGCCGGGCACGAATCCGGAGGAACTGATCGGCGGGGCGCATGCCGCCTGCTTCTCCATGGCCCTGGCGGGCAATCTCGCGCAGGCGGGGTACTCCCCGGAGACGATCGAGACCACGGCCAAGGTCTCCATCGAGAAGGGACGGGAGGGCTACGCCATCACCCGCATCCTGCTCGACACGCAGGCGATCGTGCCGGATATCGATGAGGACACGTTCCTGGAACAGGCCGAGATCGCCAAGAGCACCTGCCCCGTCTCGCAGGCCCTGGCGGCCACGGAGATCGATCTCCAGGCCCGGCTGATCGCGCCCCAGCCGGTGGAGTAAGGGAACGATGGAATACTGGAATCATGGAATAGTGGAATATTGGGTAAGACGTGCGCTGCTCTCTACCCATCATTCCATCATTCCATGATTCCATTATTCCATCTCTTCCCCTTCCATTATTCCAATCTCCCCAGGTGCCGCAGGGCCGCCCGGCGGAGGTCCAGCGGCCGCAGATACCCCTTGCCGGCGGTCTCAACGGACGTACCCCGGGGCAACAAGACAAAGGCATGGGTCTCCTCCAAGCCCGGCCCGGCGTGCGACCCGTTCTCGAGGGAAAAGACGCAGGACGGTCCGCGCCGACTCCACCCGGAAAGCACGAAGTCGCCGGCACAGTGTGATGAAGTCCGGCGTGATCTCGTCCAGGAACGGATGCCCGGGCGCAAACAGGCGCGGGGCATCCTCCGGCAGCACGAACCGACCCTCGGCCGTCCAGACGCGCACCTGGCCCTGGTCATCGACGATGGCCACCAGGGGAATCTGGGCGCGCTCCACCAGAATCCGCGCCAGACGATCCCGCTCCTCCAGACCCAGCGTCCGGTTGACGTACACGCGTCCGATCGGTCCCATTGCCGCGACGACCGGCTCGGCGACGACAAGGCTCAGGCGTGCGGTCGCCGCCGGGGAGCGCACCCGGGGCCGGATTCCGGACCGGCCGGCCAGAGAGGCCCGGGCCTTGCGGGGTTGCAGCGCGGTCCCATCATACTCGCCGATAAACGTGGTGATCCCACGGCCCAGGACGTCGGTGATCGCCTCCTGCAAAGACCGCCCGGTCCGGTACGGATACGGGACCATCTCCTCGCTGCCGTGATCGGAAAAGACCCGCACCGTGTAGCGCCGCAGAGAGGACCGCCGCGCGGCGTTGAAGATCCGCGCGATCGCGTCGTCGATGCCCTTGAGCGACCAGTGGGCGAAGCGCGAGCTGGGGCCCCGCCGGTGTAGATGCAGGCGTAGGCGCTGCCGCCGGCCAGCAGCGGCGGTCCCTGGACCCGCAGTCGCTCGTCGACCTGCCGCGCCGAGCGGGGATCGAACATCCGGACGATCGTGGCGCCGGGCCGGTCGTAGAAGCTGAAGGACGGGACCGCGCACTTGACGCCGTAGAGCAGCTCCGCCGTCATGGCCGGCGTGCTCGAAGGCAGGCCGCTGTAGAGCGAGCGCACCTCGTAGGTCTGCCGCCGCAGGAGACGTCTGAGAAAGGGGAGATTCCCCCGGGCCAGGGCCCGCTCGAACTGGCGCCGGGAGAGGCCGTCGATCTGGATCAGGACCAGCCCGGGCTCCGACGCGGCGCCCGGCGTCTTGGTCAGCCGCAACAGCCGGATCAGCCACTCGCTGCGACTGAACCAACGCCGCAGAAGTGTGATGGTTGATGGTTGACGGTTGATGGTTGACGGTTGATGGTTGATTCTTGTTGATGAGTTCGACGGCTCATGCGGGGCGCCCTCTGACTTCAAAACTGGAGTTCTGCAAAATGGAAGTTGGGCCTATTATTCTTCTCGGAAATCCGCTTCCCGATCCGGCCCGGCGGCCGCCCTGGGCTGGGTTCGGGGCCGGGCGGCGAAAGAAAGAAATCGGGAAGCGGATTTCCGAGAAGAATCCGCCGTGTGCGGGGCCGGGGCCGGCGGACGGGAACCGCCCCCGGGACCCATCCGCTTCCCGATTTCTTCCTTTCTCAAGTAGGCCCAACTTCCATTTTGCAGAACTCCAGTTAACCATCAACCATCACACTTCGTGCTTCCTACCTTTTCATGGCTTGGCCGACCGCGTCCGCCATGTTCTTGAGCAGCTCCCACTCCGCCTTGATCTCCTCCATGGCGTGGTGCCAGACGCTCTCGTCTTTCGGTCCCGGCGGTTGGCGGCTCCGGAGTCGCTCGTACAGGCTCACGAGCTTGCGTCCGCAGCGGTCCATCGAGAACAGCTCCGCCGTCTCGCGTGCGGCCTGCGCCAGTTGCCGGCGCTCCCGCGCACCGGCCGCTTCGATCGTGCCGAGCGCCGCCGCGAAATCCTCCGGGCGCTCCGACGGGAGCAGACGGCCGTTGTACCGATCCACGACGACCTCCCGAACCCCGGGCGCGTCCAGCGCCACCACGGGTTTGCCCGCGGCCATCGCCTCCGCGAGCACCATGCCCTGGGTCTCGCTGTACGAGGCGAACACGAAGGCATCCATGGCGTGGTAGGCATCCACCAGATCCTGTCCGTCCAGAGCACCGACCAGGTGCAGACGCTTCCGCAGGCCCGCGCGCGCGAAGAGGTCGCGGACCTCTCGGGCGGAAGGCCCCGCGCCCACGACGAGGAAATGCCCGCACCGCGCCCGGGCGATCTGCTCGCACACGGCTTCGGCCAGGAAAGAGAGATTCTTCTCGGGCGCCAGGCGCCCCACGTAGCCCGCCACGAAGGCCTTCCTGGGGATGCGCCGCCGGCGGCGGAAGGCGGCCCCGTCGCCCTGCGCGAAGCGGCGGATCTCCACGCCCGTCGGAATGATCTCGATCGGCGTCTCGACGCCCCGCTCCCGGAGAACCGCGGCGACGCTGGCGCTGGGCGCGACGACGCAATCACAGAGGTTGCAGTATCCGGTCACCAGGGCGACGACGAACTCCCGCAAGCGACTCGCCCCCGTCGGGACGTAGTGGAGGTAATGCTCGTACATCGTGTGATGCGTGAAGACCAGTGGTCGCCCGAGCCGGCCGGCCACGCGGACCGCCGTATTGCCCAGCAGGTGGGGATGATGCGAATGCACGATATCGGGCTGGCACTCCTCGAGATAGGATGAGAGCAGGCCGGGCACCGGCAGGGCCAGCGAGAAATCGCTCCCGTTGAAGTGCTGCAGCGCCGGGATGCGGATGACATCCTCCTCCCGCGGCGGCATGTCCTCGAACACGGGCGCGACGATCACCACGCGATGCCCGATCCGCCGGCACTCCCCGGCAAAGGCCACCACCGACCGGGCCACCCCGCCCACGAAGGGCGTGAAGGTATTGGTCATCATCCAGATGTTCATGTCGGTCTATATACGGAAGATGCGTGGCTGTTCACCACGCATCTCTCTGTTAAGAAGTGCCGCGCCCTTTGTCTCATCTTGCCCGGCCCGGGCAAGAATTTTGTCTGATCCGCCGCTCATCACGATCGACACAAGAATACTACGCCCCGTTTCGGCACAATGCAACTAAGGAATCTCCTTAGATTTATGAATGATGATTTCTGAATTATGAATTTCCGATTTTCGCGGCCGTCAGGCCAAAGCGCCAAACCCGGGCCGGGTGAAACATCATCCCCCAGAAACCGTAAATCGTAAATCATCATTCATAATTCATGAATCACGGGGGATTTTCCTGATTGAGCCGGCCCCGCCGGCCACGTAGTCTTTCGGGAAGGGCTCGTTCCGAGCACACGCCGTGTTTGGGGGAGCCGGGCCCCCAGGAAGGGGTGTAACATGGACACGATCCGGGAAAGCAACCGTCGCATCCGCATCTGCCGGCGCCATGGTCTCGTGGAGCGGCGCGGCCTGTATCTCCATCATCATGAGATCCACGCCATGTTCGACGAGCTCATCCACCGGCCCTGGGGGTCGGTGCGGTGGAACCCCGCCGTCGATCTCCATGAAGACAACGACCGGTTCACGATCGAGGTGGATCTGCCCGGCCTCCAGGGCGATGAGATTCGGGTCCTGGTGGGAGGCAAGACCGTCGCCATCGAAGGCCAGCGGCAGTTGCGCAAATGCGACGAGGACACGAGTCATCTCTGCGAGAGGCCCGACGGCCATTTCGCGCGCGTCTTCGAGTTCGACGGAGAAATCGACGAAGGGAAGATCGAGAACCACTGGCAGGATGGCGTGCTGACGGTGATGGTGCCGAAACGCAAATGAATCGATGATGGACAATGGATGATTGATGATTTCAAAGGAAAGTCTGGACTCCTCCGGCAATCAGCAATTATCCATTATCCATAATCCATGAGATGGGACCGCGATCATGAATCATACGGAAGGTAACGAGATGCAGGGCGCAGCCACGCTCGATTTGGGATACCAGCAATTGCAGCCGGCGGAATCGCTCCACGAGTTGTCCGCCCAGGATACGGACACGGCCGTCGATTGGGAGGCCCTCCCGTTCCAGACCACGGCGGAGCTCGAGCCCCTCAACGAGATCATCGGCCAGAGCCGGGCCATTGCGGCACTGGAGGTGGGCTTGGGCGTCCGGCAGCCGGGGTACAATATCTTCGCCGCCGGTTTGACCGGAACCAGCAAGATCGAGACGATCAAGGAGGCGCTGCAAAAGCGCCTCGCGGGATCGCCCGTGCCCGATGACTGGGTATATGTCCACAACTTCGACGATCCCGATCAGCCCTGGGCCATCCGCCTGAGACCGGGCCAGGGCCGCCAACTGGAAAAGGACACGGATCGGCTGGTCACCCGGTTGAAAGAGGCACTGCCCAAGGCCTTTCGCCAGCAGGAGTTCCGCGACGAGAAGGACCAGCTCAGCCGCAAGTACGAGAGAAAGCTCGAAGAATACACGAACCGGCTGACCGACATGGCCAAGAACCGCGGGTTCGAGGTCATGTTCACCCCGGGCGGGCAGATCTCCTTTTTGCCCTACATCGCCGGCAAGCTCGCCGAGAGCCCGGACCAGTTGGAGCAGTTGGCGCCGGAAGAGCGGGACCGGATCGGCGAGGGCGAGAAGGAGCTGGCCCGGGAGGTCGGCCGGATGATGCAGGACCAGCGGGAGATGCTGCAGAACCTCAGCGAAGAGGTCCGCGGCGTGGAGCGGCAATTTGCCGGCTACGTCGTGACTCCTCTCATCGAGACCATCAAGCAGTCCTACGCCGACAACGAGCGGGTGCTGCAGTACCTCGACCACATGCGTAACTACATTCTCGACGA
>VGYL01000153.1 GCA_016872975.1 Planctomycetota bacterium | reverse complement strand
GAGGGGGACCGCCCCGGCGGCATTGGCGCCGGCGGTCACCATCGCTCCCTGCATTGCCCAGGCGAGTTGGCCGATCTTGGGCAGGTCCAGCCGATGATTGGCCGGGGCCGGCAGGTTGCGCAGGCCGAGCAGGGCCTGCTCGACGCTGACGGCGCCGGCGGTGGACGGCTGGGGGAGTTGTGTCACCTTGAGCCGGGAAGTCGCCGGGGGCCGACGCACCGGCGCAGCCGGCGCCTGGCGGCCCAGGCAGACCGCGGTCACGATCAACAGGCCCGCCAGGACCACGTGCACCCGGCGCCAGTTGCATGCGGAATGATGGTCTGAGGATGTCCAGCGTCTCATCGTAAGATCCTCCAATAGTTCATGACGGCCTTGGCCCTGTCGCCCTTCAGTAGGTATACCATAACCGATTTCCACGCCTTTTGCCAAGCGATTTCCCCAGGGTAATCGCATGTGGGCGTACTTGTCCTTGAATGATCTGCAAAGAGCACCCGGTTCGTGGTCCGGCGCCGTTCGGAGTTCCGCCTTCAGGCGGGTCCGGACCGCCCAGCGGCTCAAGACTTTGTAGAAGCGGAAAACAGGACTGTTCCGACCCGCGTAAACGCGGAACTCCAAACGACTCGCTCGCCGCACATGCGATTGCCCGTCCTCGGCCCGAGCGGGCGGCCGCCGCCCATGGAGATTGGAATGGTGGAATGATGGAATGTTGGGGCAAGGGCGTCCCCACGCCACCCAACATTCCATTATTCCAGCCGCCCTGGTGGAAGTAGCGCTCGTAAAGGTGGCCGTGCCCGGAGGAGAACGGTCCACGAGGCACCGGTCCGGCAGCCGGCCGGTCCTGGATATGTCATCCCTGGCGGGACACGGCGCTCAGTGCTCCGCCGGGGGCGCCGGGGGCTTCTTGAAGGGCCGGTACAGAGGGTCGCCGATCAGGAGCAGTTGCCAGGAGTTGAACGGCAGGGTCAAATAATAGGCCTCGACCAGACAGTGGCCGTCGAAGAGCGCTCCGAAGAACAGCTTGGGCTCGGGGAACGTATGAAGATACGGTTCCGCCACCGGTCCGAGCGTCGCGGTGATGCCACGTTTGAGCATCGCCGGACACCACTGCGTGCTGTTCGGGTCGCGCAGGTGGGCCGCCTCGTAACTGGCGATGTGGAAACCGACGGCGCCGTCCACGAACTCGAACGCATCGACGTACTTGCCCACGCTGTACCAGCCGCAATAGAGGGCCGTCCGCGGGCAGTCGCCCGGCTGGAAGAGCGCCGCGGTCCGTTCCTCCTGGACCGGCAGGGACGTGCGCAGCCGGATCAGCAACGCCAGATCGCGCAGGGATTGATCGCAGTAACCGTACAGGTCCTTGGAGAACAGGCCGCGGGAGTCGATGTAGGCGGTGCCTGTCAGACCCTTCTCTTCCGCCGCGAGGGCCTTGTCGATCAGGCCCTTGGCAATCCCGTAGCTCGGGCCGTCGAGCCGCGCGACCATCAGGGTCTGGAACGGCTGCGGCCCCGCCGGGCTCCGCAGGGCGTTCGGCTGCCAGCGGTACAGCTCATACGCGTGGCACAGGACCAGGGACAACTCGCTGTCGACGGAGGCGCCCGTCTCCTTGCCCATGATCCGATCGATGTCCGCCTGGAGTCGGGCGGCGCCCACCTGGTGGGTGCGGTAGGCCGCGGAGTCGGTCTGGCCCTTCTGCTCCAGCTCGGCGGCCGCCTGCTTTTCCTGTTCCAGCACCTGGCGCAACTGCTTGAGCTGGGCCTCGTGTCCGGGCAGAGGCTCGCGCGGTCCGACCCGGAAGGGAATGCCGTACGTGGTCACCAGGCACTTGATGCCGCCGAGGTCCTTGCGGGTCAGGAAGGTCCGACGAATCGGACCGGCGAGACGCCGGTCATAATCCGCTCGCCCGATGGTGTCGCGCAGGGCCGTCCCCAGGGAGACCGGGATCACGTTGCCGGCGGGAATGCCCCGCTTTTCACAGTAGTACCGGGCCAGCCGGACGGAGGCCGCGTTGTCCGAATTGGCCACGACCAGGATCTCATGGGGCTCCAGCGCCCGTCCGATCCGACAACAGGCCAGCAAGACCGACAAACCTATGATCGAGTATTTCCACATAACCGGTTTGCAGCATGCCCGTAAGGGCATCCCCCAAAAGTGAACAATGGCCCGCTCAAGGGCTAAGACCGGGTGGCATCGCCAAGGGCTCTGCCCTTGACGATGGTCCCACGCGCATCCGCGCGACCATCGTCAAGGCCGGAGAGGGCTCCCAAACTCGCTTCATCGCGTTTGGGAGCCCAGGCCGGCCTTGGCGATGCCACCCGGCAGAGGCTTCAGCCTTCGAGCGGATCGTCGAAAATGAAACGGTGCGCGATCGCACTCTGCAAGTTACGAACGCATCTGCCCGCGTGTGCTCTCGGCCTGCGAGTACCTCTTCTCGTAAATCCCCTGGCGGGCGAAAACGCGTGCGAACGTCGCCAGCAGAATCCGCGCGTCCAGACTCGGGCGGGCCTGCTCCACGTACTGCACGTCGAGTTCCAGCTTCTCTTCCCGCGTCAGCTCGCCGCGGCCACAGACCTGCGCCAGGCCGGTCAGGCCCGGCTTGACGAGGAGTCGTTTCTTCTGTCGCTCATCCCATTCCGCCACCTGCGCCACGTACAAGGGGCGGGGACCGACGAGGCTCATATCGCCCTTGACGATATTAACCAGTTGCGGCAGCTCGTCCAGGGAGTACTCGCGCAGAAACCGGCCGATTCGCGTCAGCCGGGGGTCAGCGCCGGACTTCGGACTCGGTCCGAACGGGTCCACGTCGAGCCGCATGGTCCGGAACTTGTAGAAGACAAACGGCCGGCCGCCCTGGCCCGCCCGCTCCTGCCGGAAGAGCGCCGGACCACGACTGGTCAGCCGGATCGCAACGATGATCCCCGCCAACAGCGGCGACAGGAGCGCCAGCAGCAAGCCGCAAACGAGCAGATCGAACGCTCTCTTGACGAAAGGACGCATATCTACTACGCATCCGGGCCTTTCTTCTCTTCATACAGACTCCCCAAATCCATCTGGCCTGGGATCTCGGGCCTGCAAATGCACAGTTTGGGATTGCCCAGCTTACCATTAAGCTTGAGCAGTCTCTCATCAAAGGTGTGCAGCTTGGGAATGGTCCGCAGAAGAGCGGTGGCGACATGAATCGAATCTCTCTGCTGCAAATTGTGATCCCAGATCAATTGTCGCGCGAGCGTGGCCACCGCACTATCGACGTTATGCACGTAGATGTATGGATTCTGGAAGAATTGGGCGATCTTCCTGGCGTCCTTGGCTGAGAGTTGTACCGGCTGCTTCTGCAGCCGAACGACCTCAATGAGTGTGATCGCAGAGGTGATGATGATCAGATCTCCCTCCTGCGCCCGATCGGCGGTGCCACGGCAGATGCCGATCTTGTCACGCTCGCCCTTCAGGTAGCCAAGAAAGCAATCAGAGTCCCAGTACACCCTGTCGATCTTAGCCATGTCTCTCCCCCAGCAGCCCAATGATATCTCGGAACTGAGGCAGCTCGGATCGATCCGGGAATACCGTGAGCTTCTCGATTTCGACGCTTACCGGCTGCCCATTCTTCTTATATCGTATCAACCCATAGGCCGCGACGCGACGGCGGATGGCGCCCACCACCTCGTCAAAGAGATCGTCGGAGAAGTAACATTTGACATCTTTTCCGGTCAGAGTCTCCGCGATGGAAAACGTCAACCGGCCTTTGGTGTTCAAAGCGAACAACTTGCCTTCTATGGTTCCATATGACTTGGCCGGCGTTCCCAGTAACTCATCGACATAGGCAATACTGACAGGAGAAATGCTCTGGTCTGCAATGCGTATAACGCTCACCCCCTGGTCTCCCGAGCCGACGATGCTGCCCAATTGGAAGAGCCTCTGTAACGCGCTGTCGGAGAAATGCTCGGGGCGTCCCCTGCGCTTCTCCACCGTCTGGATTCCTCGGGTGATGGCACGGATCGTCCGGCGGACCAGCACGCCATCGCTCTTGACCGGCTTGGCGGTTGCGCATATCCCTATGCTTCCCGGCTTGAGAGACACAATCCATTCCAGAGTCCGTCTTCCGCCGACCTCCGCCGAGACATCCTTGATCAGATCAAAAAACGTACGTACACTCCGCGTGAACACGTCGGCCGTGATCTCCGGCCCATCCAGGTAGAGTTCCACAGTATCTTGCGCAGGTGCTTTCTTAGCCATACCGTCACTCCTGCTCACTCCTGATCACCAGGCGTTATCCTCAACTACGAGGCCATCATGTCCTGGTGCATGGGTCTACCAAGGATGCTTGGCATACGCGTCTTGTTCCGCCTATCGCAAAGATGTAACGATGTTCTCCACCACCGCGTCCTGCATTTCGCGGGTCAGCTCGGGGTAGATGGGCAGGGCGAGGATTTCCTCGGCGGCCTTCTCGGCCTCGGGGAAATCGCCTTCGCGACAATCCAGGTAGGCGAAGCACTCCTGCAGATGCGCCGGCACCGGGTAGTAGATCTCGCAACCGATCTTGTGGGCCTTGAGGTGGGCGACGAGCTCATCACGGCGCGGCACGCGGATGCAGTACTGGTTGTAGATGGTCTGGCAATCAGGGCTGATGAAGGGCGTCTGCACCGCCGTGCCGGCAAACCGCTCGTTGTAGTACGCGGCGTTGCGCCGGCGGGCCTCGGACCAGTCGTCCAGGTGCGGCAGCTTCACCAGCAGCGCCACCGCCTGGATCGGATCGAGCCGGAAGTTGGCGCCGACGAACTTGTGGTAGTACTTCGGCTCGGCGCCGTGATTGCGCATGAGCATCAGGCGCTCGTAGAGGGCCTCATCGTTCGTGACGATCATGCCGCCGTCGCCGATGCCGCCCAGGTTCTTGCTGGGAAAGAAGCTGAAGCAGCCGGCCTTGCCGATGCTGCCGGCCGCGCGGCCCTTGTAGGTGCTCGTAATCGACTGGGCGGCGTCCTCGAGGACCGCCAGCTTGTAGCGCCGGGCCACGGCCATGATCGGGTCCATATCCGCCATCTGGCCGAACAGGTGCACCGGAATGATCGCCTTGGTCCGTCGGGTCACCGCGATCTCGATCTGGTTGGGATCGATGTTGTACGTCCGGGGGTCGATATCGACCAGGACCGGCGTCGCGCCGACCCGCGCGATGCAGCCGACGGTCGCGAAGAACGTGAACGGCGTCGTGATGACCTCATCGCCCGGGCCGATCTCCAGGCTCATCAGGCAATTCAAAATGGCATCGGTCCCGCTCGAGACGCCAATGCCGAACTTGCAGCCGCTTGCCGCCGCGACCTTCTGCTCCAGCTCCAGCACCTTGGGCCCGCCGATGCAGACCTGCGAATCCAGCACCTCGGCGATGCCGGCCATAACCTGTTCCCTGATCGTCGCGTACTGCGCCTTCAAATCCAGCAAAGGTACTTCCATGGTCTATCCTTCAACTCAACTCAACTCATCCCATCATGCCCGACTCTTGACGTTCCGGTAGGGAACCTTTCCCACCCGTTGCTCCGGGGGCAACGGCGCGTCTTCTTCGAGATCGAGGCAGCGGACGACGCCGGGCTGCACCTGCCGGTACCGGTACCCGCTCTCCCGGCACACCATGATACCATCCCGGTCCGGCGGCGGCAGCGGAATTCCGTGCCGGCTGACCCAGCCGGCCTGCCGGGCGGGCACGCCCAGCATCCGGGCATAGTCCGGCACGTTTTTGGTCACCACGGCGCCGGCCCCGATGAAGCAATAGCGCCCCAGCTCGGTGCCGCAGACGATCGTCGCGTTGGCGCCGACCGTCGCGCCGCGGCGCAGAACCGTGCGCTCGTACAGGTCGTGCCGGACGATCTGCGACCGCGGGTTCGAGACATTCGTCAGAACGCAACTGGGTCCGAGGAAGACATCATCCTCGATTACGGTCCCGGTGTAAATGGCGACGTTGTTCTGGACCTTGACGTTGTTGCCGATCACGACGCCGGTGCTGACGAGCACGTTCTGGCCGAGGATGCAGTTTTCGCCGATCCGGGCGTCCTTCATGACGTGGCAGAAATGCCAGATCTTCGTCCCTTTGCCGATCCGGCACGGCAGGTCCACATACGCCGATTCGTGTACAAAGTAGTCTCTTTCCTCGCTCATGCGTCATTCACTCCCTGCGTGATGGTGCACCGCGTTCTTCAGTACGTCTTCAAGTTGGCCGGCCAGGAGGCGGCGGTCGAATTGCCGCTCGGCCAGCGCGCGGGCGTTCTGTCCCATCCGCCGGCACAGGGCGGGATCGCCCGCCAACGTCTCCAGTGCCTCGGCCAGCGTCTCCGGATGGTACGGATCGACGTAGCGGCCGCACTCGTTCTTCTCGATCGTCTCACCCAGCCAGCCGGCGACGTTGATCACTACGGGCCTGCCCGCCGCCAAGGCGTCAAACATCTTGTTGGGCGACCACGTGTGCTCTTTGGCCGCCCGGTAGATCGTCAGGCAGACGTCGCAGCCGGCCACAAGGCGGGCAACTTCCTCCTTGTCCGCCACCGACGGGCTGAAGACCACGTTGGTCAGGCCGTAACGGCGAACAAGACTCTCGAGTTCGTCCCGTTTGCCGCCGTTGCCGTGCAGGACCAGCACGATGTGATCCTTCCCCCGCTCGGCCAGGAGGCGCGCCGCCTCGACCACATAGTCCAGACCGTTGGCCAGGCCCATCGCCCCAAAGTAGAGGGCGGCGAAGCGCCGGCCGAGACCGAGCCGCTCCCGGGCAGCGCTGCCGTTGAGATCGGGACGGAAGAGGTCCAGGTCGCTGGCGTTCGGAATGACGGTGACCTTCTCGGCGGACACCCCGGCGCGGACGATCCCGTCCTTCATGCCGGACGAAAGTGCCACGATGTGGCCGGCCTCGCGATAAATCCGCCGGGCCATCCGCCGCAGCCACCAGATCGCGGCCGGATTGGTCAGGGCGCCCACGTTGACCAGCGCCTCCGGCCACAGGTCCCGCACCTCGAAGACGAACGGGACCCCGAACCGGCGGCCCAGCTCCACGCCGGCCAACCCCACCGTCAGGGGCGTATGCGTGGCAAAGACGACATCGGGTCGGCCGAGGTGCCGGCCCACCTCCACCGCGGTCTTGGCAAACTGATGGAACTTGAGCATCCGCTGCCAGCCATGCAGAGCCGTGCCGACATTGGGGTCGTTATAGGCGCTCGCAACGGAGACCACGTGCAGACCGTCAATCTCGTACCGGCAGCACAATTCGCCTCGGCAGACCGGGAATTCGCGGTTGGCCAGACCCGAGGTGATCATCGTCACCGCGTGGCCCTTGCTCACGAGGTAGCGTCCGAACTCATAGGACCGCGTGCCCGTTCGGCCCTTGCGTGTGGCGAAATATTGGTGGATATAGAGAATCTGCATAAGGATAAATTATCGAACGCGCAGTGAAAATCCCAAGCACCAAACGCAGCCCCGGGGTGGAAGCACCAAAGCCCAAGGAAATTCCAAGCACCAAATTCCAAATCCCAAACAAATCCAAAATCCAAAACTCCAAGGCTCAAGACGCTGGCGCCCCGCGGGAGAGCCGCCGGTCTTGAGCAGGTGGGGCTCGGCACGAGAGGTTTTGAATTTTCTCCGCGTTTGGTGCTTTGGATTTGTTTGGAATTTGGTGCTTGGAATTTGGGATTTCCGCGTCCCGCAGCGATTTACCAGTACAGTCCTTCGTACCGCGGCGTCTGCGGGTCCAGGCCCGCGATCCCGACCGTATCCAGGACGCGAATACCCGCCCGGGTCCAGTCGAGGACGCGCTGCGCCGCGACCGTCGGGTGGTTCAGAAGAATCAGGTCGGCGCCCGCCAGATCGTCCAGCGAGCCGACCAGCAGCTCTTCCAGATGGCGCAGGGCCTGCTGGACCTGCTCCTTGTTGCTGCCGATCAGGCGCTGCGGCTGCACCACGGGATCGTGGATCCGCAGCTTCACGCCCTCGCCGATCAGCGCCTTGGCGATGCGGACGTAGGGGCTTTCCCGCATGTCGTCCGTGCCGGTCTTGAAGGCCAAGCCGACCATGCCCACCATCTTGGGCTGATGGGCGAGAATGCGCCGGACGATCTGCTCGATCTGCCCTTCGTTGCTTTCGAGGACTCTCTCCAGCATGGGCAGGCGCACGGATTTGAGCGCGGCCAGGCGCAGGAGGGCCCGCAGGTCCTTGGGCAGGCACGAGCCGCCGAATGCTGGGCCCGGCCGGAGGTATTTCGGGCTGATGTTGAGCCGGGTGTCCGCACAGAAGACCTCCGCCACCCGACGGGCGTCCAGACCCGCGGATTTGGCGACGGCTCCCATTTCATTGGCAAAGGTGATCTTGAGGGCGTGGAAGAGATTGTCCCAGTACTTGACCATCTCCGCGGCGGCGATGCTGAGCCGGAACACGGGGGCACCGCACCCGTGGTAAAGCGCCAACAGCCGATCCGCCGCACCGGGCCGGTCCTCACCGACCACCGTTTTCGGCGGGTTGAGGAAGTCCTCCACCCCGGTACCCTCGCGCAAGAATTCCGGATGGAAGACCAGGTCGATCTCCCGGCCGGCCGTCAGTCCGGACTCGCGCTCGAGCAATGGGATGATGCGCTCGTTCGTCGTGCCGGGCAGACACGTGCTGCGCAGGACAATCGACGGCCGCTCGGCCCCGCCCCGCAACGTCCGGCCGATCTGCCGGACCACGGTCTCGACCGCCGCCAGATCGATCCCGCCGTCGGACGCGCAGGGCGTCCCGACACAGATCCAAGCCATGTCGCTGCCGGTCAAGCTCTCCTGTGGGTCCGTCGTCGCCCGCAAGCGGCCCGCCCGATGTCCGGCGGTCAGCAATTCGGCCACCCCCGGCTCCTGAACGGGCGAACACCCGCGCCCCAGGTCCGCGACCTTGGCGCCGACCGGATCGATTCCCAGGATTTCGTGGCCGTCGCGCAGCAGACACGCCGCACTGACGACCCCGACATACCCCATGCCGAAGATGCTGATCTTCATCGTCCCACAAACCACTGGAGGACATTCACGATGCGTGCGGCGGCGTGGCCGGCGCCGTAGTAGTCCGGACGCGGCTTCTGCGTGAAGTCCTCCCGGAGAATAGCCTCCGTCGCCTCAAGGATGGCCTCGGTCTTCGCGCCCACGAGGCGGTTCCAGCCGATCTCCACCAACTCCGTCCACTCCGTCTCCTCGCGGGCCACGACGCAGGGCACCCCGAAGAAGTACGCCTCCTTCTGGACGCCGCCGGAATCCGTCAGCAGCAAGCGTGCCTCGCTCTCCAGCGCGATCATCGCCACGTAGGACACCGGCTCGCTCAGGATGATCCCGGCCGTGTCCGCCAGCGCCGGCAGATCGGCCTTCTCCATCGCCTTTCGCGTGCGCGGGTGGACCGGGAAAAGGACTTTCAGGCCGCGCCGGGCAATCTGCCGCATCGCCTCCAGGATGCCGCGGAGATTCTCCGGCTCGTCGGTATTGCTGGCGCGATGGATCGTCGTCAGGACGTACTCGTGCGGCTGGAGGCCGTACCGGCTCAGAATCTCCGTCTGTCCCCGCCCTTCGCCCCCCAGCCGCTCCTTCACCTGCCGGGCCAGATCGAGCATCACGTCCCCGACATTGACGACCAGCGGAGCCTGGAATTGATGATGGATAATGGATGATGGACGATTCGCGTCGATATCCGCAGCACCGATGAGGTTGTGAAAGCCTTCCTTCTTGAGGTTTTCGACGGCGGTTTCGGTCGGACAGAACAGCAGGTCCGAGCAGTGGTCCGCGACGATGCGGTTGATCTCTTCGGGCATCCGGCGGTTGAAGCTGCGCAGGCCCGCCTCGACGTGGGCGATGGGAATGTGCAGCTTCACCGGCGCCAGCGCCCCGGCGAGCGTCGTGTTCGTGTCGCCGTAGATGACGACGATATCCGGATCTTCCTTCAGCAGCACCTCCTCGATGCCCGTGAGCATGCGGGCCGTCTGCTCGCCGTGCCGGCCCGAGCCGATGCCGAGATAGTGGCTCGGCGCCGGCAGCTCCAGCTCCCGGAAGAAGACCTCCGACATGCCGAAATCGTAGTGCTGGCCCGTGTGCACCAGCAGCTCGTCGAAGCCGACCCGGCGCATCTGCCGCGAGACGACCGCCGCCTTGATGAACTGGGGCCGCGCCCCGACGATCGAAAGAACCTTCATCCGCTCACCCCCGAGCGCAGAACATTGGAACGATGGAAGGATGGAATAGAGTCTTTGTCAGGAACTTCTACCACACATTCGGACATCTTTTTGGTTGCGGCCGAAGGCCGCGCTAGGGGAATATTGGGAAGATCGAGAAACGTTCTGGCCATGCTTCCAGTATTCCGACATTCCGACATTCCGACCCCATCCAAGATCACACCGCCGGGAGGACCGTCGTCAAGGCCGGAGGCCTTGGCGATGCCACCCTTCAGCGGTCCTTCGTGTAGTACCGCGTTTCACAAGTACCGCGACTATAGGTGAGATTGCTTCGTCGCTGCGCTCCTCGCAATGACATACGGCGCCCAAGTATGTCATTGCGAGGAGCTTCAGCGACGAAGCAATCATGTCATTGCGAGGAGCCCGGCGACGAAGCAACCTCCTCCCTATTGTCTCAGGACTTGCGAAATGCCGTATGGTCGTGGATCACCTGCGCGATCCGCTCGGCCGTGTGACCGTCCCACAAGGCCGGGACCTGGCCCTGTTTCCACTGCCCCGCGAGGATCCGGGCGGATTGCGCCTCGATATTGCTCATGTCCACCAGCTCGTTGGTCCCTTCGGTGATCGTGATGGGCCGTTCCGTGTTGGGCCGCAGCGTCAGGCAGGGCAACCGCAGATAGGTCGCCTCC
>VGYL01000152.1 GCA_016872975.1 Planctomycetota bacterium | reverse complement strand
CGTTGCCCATTTTCGGCCTCCTTGCCCAAATCGGTTATCAGACACATAACAGATCGGCAAAAAGGCCCCTGGAAGCCCAATTCTTCGACTATTCTCTGCCAACATCATGAGGTACGACCGGTGCTGGGGATTTCGGATTTCATGCTCACGTCGCCTATTCGTGTCGTAGGGCGATGATGGGGTCAACCTGGGCCGCGTGCATGGCGGGATAGAGCCCGAAGACGATTCCAATGGCCATACTGATGAACAGCGGCAGGAGAATGCCGTTGGCCGTCACGACCGTCGGCATGCCGGAGAAGTGCGTGATCAACATGGGAATCAAGACGCCGAGCCCCAGACCGATGAGACCGCCGAACATGGAGAGCACGACCGTCTCGATGAGGAACTGGTAGATGATCTGTTTTCGCTTGGCCCCGATGGCCCGGCGGATGCCGATCTCGCGCGTCCGTTCCGTGACGGAAGCGAGCATGATGTTCATGATTCCGATGCCGCCGACGAGCAGGCTGATGCCGGCGATGGAGCCCAGAACGATATTGAACGTCCGCTTGGTGGCCTCGGCCTGTTTGAGCAGCGCCAGCGGGACACTCACCACGAAGTCCTTCTTCTTATGGAACCTCTTCAGCATGGTCTCGATGCCCGCGGCGATGGCTTCCACGCGCTTCGGGTCCTGGGCCTGGACGATGATCTGGTGCAATTGCACGCGCTCCCGCTCGTAGGAACCGCTGGTCATGCGCACCGAGATATCGCCGTAGTAGCGCCGCGCCACCTCCAGGGAGATGTAGACATCGGAATCCTGATCCGGGAGCTGGATGTTGCCCGCCCCCTGCCCGCTCTCGCTGCGGATGATGCCGATGACCTCGAACTCGTTGCCGCCGATGCGCAGCGTCTGGCCGATCGTGTTTTCCGTGGCGAGCAGTCGGCGGGCCCCGAACTCGGTCAGCACCGCCACCGGGGCCTTCTTCTCCTCGTCGGCGCGCATCAGGATGCGTCCGGCCAGGATCTCGCGGGGGACCAGATCGAACCACTCCGGCGTCGTGCCCACGACGCGGAGTTCCATCGCGCGCTCGCGCAGACGCGACTGCTTGCGGATCAGCTTGATCGGGGCCGTCTGCCGCACGTCTTTGAAACTCTCGGCGATCCGGCGATGGTCCTCGTACGTCAGCCCATAGACGCTCAGCATGCTGCGCATCGTGTTCGTCGCCTGCTCATCGACGGGTTTGAGGGACGAGATGATGATGTTGTTGCTGCCCAACCGTCGAATCTGGGACAGGGCCTCTTTGCTGGCCCCCTCACCGACGGAGAGCATCGCGACGACGCTGCCGACCCCGAAAACCACCCCCAGCATCGTCAGGAAGGAGCGCAGCTTGTGCAGCAGCAGGTTTTCGATGCCCAACCAGACATTTCGAACGATCTTGGCTTGTCTCATGCTTACTCATGCCTCAGCGCGATGATCGGGTCCACCTTGGCCGCGTTCATCGCGGGATAGAGCCCGAAGACGATCCCGATGGCCATGCTCACGAACAGGGGCAGGAGTACCCCATTCATGGTCAGCACGGTCGGCATGCCGGAGAAGTATCGGATCAGGGACGGAATCAGGATCCCGATGCCCAATCCGATCAGTCCGCCCGTGGTTGACAGGACCACGGTCTCGATCAGGAACTGAACGACGATCTGCTTGCGCTTGGCCCCGATGGCCCGGCGGATGCCGATCTCGCGCGTCCGCTCGGTGACGGAGGCCAGCATGATGTTCATGATCCCGATGCCGCCGACGAGCAGGCTGATGCCCGCGATGGAGCCCAGGACGATATTGAACGTCCGCTTGGTCGCCTCGGCCTGCTTGAGCAGCGCCAGCGGGACGCTCACGACGTAGTCCTTCTTCCTATGGTTCAGCTCCAGCATCCTTTCGATGCCCAAGCCGACGGCTTCCGCGTTCTTGGGGTCGTCCACCTGCACGATGATCTGGTGCAGCTCCACCTTCTCCCGCTCAAACGCACCGGCGGTCTGCTTCGTGCTGATGTCGCCGAAGTACCGCTGGGCCACGTCCAGGGGAATATAGACGTCGATATCCTGGTCGGGAATCTGGATATTGCCCGCCTGTCCGCTCTCACTCTGGATGATGCCGATCACCTCGAACTGGTTGCCCCCGATCCGCAGGGTCTGGCCGATCGTATTCTCGGTCGCCAGCAGTTTGCGGGCGCCGAACTCCGTCAGCACGGCGACGGGCGCCCGCTTCTCCTGGTCGGCCGGGAGAATGACCCGGCCCGCGATCAGGGGCCGCGGCACCAGATCGAACCACGCGGGCGTGGCCCCCACCACGCGCAGCTCCATCGCCCGCTCATGCAGGCGGGACTCCTTGCGCATCAGCTTGGCCGGCGCGGTCTGCTGGATGTTGGAAAAACTGGAAGCCAGCCGCCGGTAGTCCTCGTAGGTCAGACCATAGATGCTCATCTGCGACCGCTGCCGGCTGGCCTGTTCCTCCTCCACCGGTTTCATCGCGGTAATGATGATATTGTTGCTGCCCAGTTTGCGGATCTGCTCCAGCGCCTCCTTGCTGGCGCCCTCGCCGACGGAGAGCATCGCCACCACGCTGCCGACGCCGAAGACCACGCCGAGCATCGTCAGGAACGAGCGCAGCTTATGGAGCAGGAGGTTCTCCATCCCCAGCCAAATGTTTCTCGTAATTCTGGCTTGTCCCATAGAGCTCTCGGCGTTTCGTCAGGCGCTGCGTTTGGCGTCCCCGCGCGGCAGAGCGGTCCCCTCGGCTTTGCTCAGGGTCCCCTTGGCGGCGTCGCGCAGGGTGTGGAAGCCCGGGCCATGGGCGGCGCCCATCCCGCGTGCCTCCTCTTCGATCCGATCGATGTTGCCGTCGATCATGTGCAGACGTTTCTGCGCGTAGGCGGCGATGTCCGGCTCATGGGTGACCGTGATGATGGTCTTGCCCTGCTCGTTGAGCTTCTTGAGCACATCCATGATCTGGATGCCCGTCGCCGAATCGAGGTTGCCCGTGGGCTCGTCGGCAAAAATGATCTGGGGGTCGTTGGTCAGGGCGCGGGCGATCGCCACCCGCTGCATCTGCCCGCCGGACAGCTCGGCGGGCCGGTGCCCCAACCGGTCGCCGAGTCCCACCTGCTCGGCCAGCTCCGTGGCGCGCTGGCCGCTCCGTACCGCGTCCCAGCCCAGATAGTACAGAGGCAACTCGATGTTCCGTTGCACCGTCAATTGCGGGATCAGGTTGAAACTCTGAAAGATGAACCCGAGGTAGCGCAAGCGCAGGTCGCTGAGAGCATCATCATCCAACTGGCTGACGTCCTTGCCGTCCAGGTAATACGCGCCGGAGGACAGGCGGTCGAGACAGCCGAGGACGTTCATCATCGTGCTCTTGCCCGAGCCGCTGGGTCCCATGATCGCCCAGAACTCGCCCTTCTCAAACATGACATTGACGCCCTGCAGCGCTTTGACGTCTTCGGTCCCCATCTGGTAGACCTTCCAGGCGTTTTCCAGCCGGACGATCTCGCGTCCGTTCTTGGGCGAGGTCACTGCACTCATCGATCGGGTCCTCTCTTGTCCTGCTCATTCCCGGACGACGGTCCAGCGGCGCCGGGGGCGGGCGATGTCATTGTCTGCGATTCGGTGGGCCGACGTTCCGCCGCGCGGGACCACGGTACGAATTCGCCGGCCGCTTTGAGCTTTTCGGTGATCTGCCGGGCCATGTCTTCGGCCTCTTCGCTTCGGGTCGCGGCGAGCCTCGAGCCGGACGCCGCGGCCCCGGTCTTCGGCGGGGTCAGCAGCACCAACTCGCCCTCCTCCAGACCGCGGACGATTCGGATCATGCGGTTGTCGTCCAAGCCGATCTCGACCGTGCGTTCTTCCACGCTCCCGCTGCCGGTGAGCACGAAGACGGCGGGCTTTCCCCCTATCCGCCGGACCGTCTGGATAGGAACGTACACGGTGTCGGCGTGCTGCTCGACGATGATCTCCGCCTTGCAGTTCATGCCGCTGCGCAGCGCCGGATCGTCAGTCTCCAGCGCAATATCGGTCTTGTAGACCTTCAGATCCGGATTCATGTACATGCTCTGGGGGTCGGGCAGCGGCGCGATCCGCGTGACGGTGCCCATGAGCCTCTTGCCCGGCAGCGCATCGACCGTCACGATAACCGGCAGACCCGCGCGCACCTTCTGCAGGTTCGCCTCATGCAGCGACACCGCCGCGATGGTGGAGGTCGAGCGGGGCAGATAGATCAGCTCCTGCCGCTCCCAGACCTCGACGCCGTCCGCCAGCGGACGGCGTCCCTCCCGTTGGCTGCTCTCGCTGCTGGTGGCGTAGATCACCATACCGTCCGACGGGGCGTAGAGCTTGCTTTGCGCGACCTCGTCCCGGTGCCTCTGGAGCCGCTCGATCTGATTCTCGTACTCCTGCTCCCGGGCCGCCAGATAGGCTTCCCCTTGGGCGATGGTTGCCCGGGCCTTGGCCTGGGCGCGTTCCAGGGCCATGGCGGCCTGATTGACATCGCTGATAAGCTGCGCCAACTGCCGTTTGGAGTTGTACTCCTGCAGCAGCTTGAGATTATTGGCCGCCACCTGCAAATTGAGCTTCGACTTCTCCAGTGCCAGTTGATCCGTCTGGAGCTGCGTCGAGGAGAGGTACTTCTCGTCGTACAGGCGCTGGGACCAGGCGTAGTAGTCTTCGTTCTTCTTGACTTCTTCTTCGTTGAGCTTGATCCGGCCCCGGGCCTCCGCCAGGTCAGTGGCGAACTGCCCGCCCTCTCCCTGGTACTTCTCCAGATCCAGCACGGCGAAGTCATACCTCAGTTGGGCGAGCTCGACGGAACTCTGCGCCTGGCTCCTGGTGATCGTCAAGTTCTCCCGGGCACTGATCCAGGAGGCCTCGGCATTCTTGACCATGATCTCGTGGTCGACGATGTGGTCGACCAATTCGGCCACATCCAACTCGACCATGAGGTCACCCTCGTGGACATGAGTCCCCTCGGGCACGATCCAGATGATGCGGGCCCGCCGCGGCAGAGCGCTGCGGATGATCGCCGGGTCTTTGGCACTGAGCGAGCCGGCCTCGAGGACCCGGATCGTCAGCGGCCCGCGCCGGGCGGCGAACGTCTCGACGAAAAGGGCGGGATTCTCGCCGCCCCGGACAACCTTGAGCCAGATCACGACCAAGCCGATGGCCACCACCAGCACGGCCGTACCCAGCATGTGATAGGGTTTTCGTCTGGCGAGGGCGCCGCGGTCATCTCTGGGATCATGGGAGGTCATGTCCGGCCACCCCACGGAAAGACCCTTGCTGTCTTCACCACAACCAAATCCTCGTCGAAGTCATTGCTTTCGTGACGCCTACCGGGGGCCCCGGCCCGAACCACCACCCGGACCGCCGCCCGGGCCACCGCCCGGACCACCACCCGGGCCGCGGCTGCCGCCCGAGCTGCGCTCGCCGCCCGGACCGGAGGAATCGCTCGAGCCGCCCTGGATCCGGCGCTGACGCATCTGCTCCCGCTCCTCGGGAGTCAGGTTCTTCATACGGTCCTCAAACAGCCTGTTCTTCTCTTCCTGCGACATGCTCTTGAACTTCTCCAGGTCTTCGGCCGACATCTGGAACCCACCGCGACCGCCCCGCCGCTGTCCCGCTTCCCCCCCTGGGGTCTCCGCTCCCTGACCGGGACCGCCCATTCTCTGGCGCTGTACCGGCGCCGGGGCTTCATTGGCCGCTTTGAGCTTTTCATTGATCTGCTGGGCCATATCGTTGGCATCCGCCCCGCGGATACCGGCCAGCTTGGACCCGGGATCCACGGCCCCGGCTTTCAAAGGCGGGGTCAGCAGGACCGGTTCGCCTTCGTTCAAACCGCTGATGATGCGGACCATGCTGTTGTCGTCCAGGCCGATCTCGACTTTGCGCTCCTGCGTGATCCCGGTCGCGTCCAGCACATAGGCCGTGGGCTGTCCACCCACGCGCAGGACACTCTGGACGGGAACATAGACGGTATCCGCGTGCTGCTCGACGATGATCTCCGCCTTGCAGTTCATGCCGCTCCGTAGCGACGGATCGTCGCTTTCCAGCGCGATCTCGGTCTTGTAGACCTTCAGATCCGGGTTCATCCACATACTCTGGGAGTCGGGCAACGGGGCAATCCGCGTAACGGTGCCCATGAGCCTCTTGCCCGGCAGCGCATCGACCGTCACGAGGGCCGGCAACCCCACGCGTACCTTCTGCAAGCTCGCCTCGTGCACGTCCACCTCGGCGATCGTCGAGGTGGACCGGGGCAGATAGATCAGCTCCTGTCGCTCCCAGACCTCGACGCCGTCGGCCAGCGGCCGGCGATCGTCGCGGAAGCCGCCGCCCCGCTGGCTGGTGGCATAGACGACCATGCCGTCGGTCGGCGCATAAATCTTGCCCTTGGTGATCTGGTCGTCGATCTTGGCCAGCTTGTCCTGCTCGCGCCCATATTCCTGTTCCTTGGCCGCCAACTCGGCTTTCGCCTGGGCGATGTTCGCCCGGGCCTTGGCCCGCGCCCGCTCCAGCGCCATCGCGGCCTGGTTGACGTCGCTGGCAAGCTGGGCACGCTGCCGTTTCGAGTTGTACTCCTCCAACAACTTGAAGTTGTTCTGGGCCACCTGCAGATTGAGTTTCGACTTCTCCAGCGCCAGTTGATCCGTCTGCAGTTGCGTCAGGGACAGATACTTTTCCTCGTACAGTCGCTGGGACCACGTGTAGTAATCCTCGTTCTTCTTGACTTCTTCTTCGTTGAGCTTGATCCGGCCCTGCGCCTCCGCCATATCCGTGGCAAGCTGCCCGCCCTCCCCTTCGTACTTCTTCAGATCCAGCAGGGCGAAGTCATACCTGAGCTGGGCCAGATCCACGTCGCTGGCCGCCTGGCTCTCGGTGATCGCCAGGCTCTCGCGGGCATTGATCCAGGAGGCCTCGGTGTTCTTGACGCGAATGACCTGGTCCACCCGCCGGTCCGCCAGCGTGCTCACGTCGATCTCGACCAGCAGGTCTCCCTCGTGGACGCGGGTGCCTTCGGGAATGATCGAGATGATCGTCGCGCGACCTTCGAGATTGTTGCGGATGATCTCGGGGTCCTTGGCTTTCAGGGCGCCGGCCTCGAGCACGCTGATCGTCAGCGGCCCGCGCTTGGCGGCAAAGGTCGCCAGGTTGCTCTTCGGGTCCTCGCCGCCGCGAACGACCTTGAGCCAGACGACGGCCAGGCCAATCGCCACGACGACCACGGCGACGCCGATCATTTTGTAGGGCTTCTTCGTGCGGCCACCATTGCTCCGGTTTGCGTGGTTAGATGTCATCTCTGAGCTCCTCTGGCGAGAATTCCTGCAACAACCCTTCTTTCGTTATCGTGAGCAGCTCCATATCACGTTGGAGCTGCAACTCCGCGGTTCGGTATCGGATGATGGCGGCCGTCAGATTGTTCTGGGCGGCCAGCCGGGCATCCTGGGCTTCCAGCAGGTCACGCATGACGGCGCGGCCCGCTTCCAGCGACAGGGTCTGGTTGGCCACGCTGTTCTCCGCAATCACGACCGACTGGGCGGAGATCTTGAGGCTCTCCCGCGCCTCGACCAGCGTCCGCAATTCACCGCGAATCACCGTCTTGATCTGGTCTTCCAGGGTCTGCACGCTGCGCGTGGACCGCTCCAACGAGATCAGGCTCTCGCGGTAGGTGCGGCGTTGGGCGGTCCTCTCGATCGGCAGATCGAGCCCGAGCAGGGCGGAATACCGTCCCCCGCGAAAGCCCAGACTGCCGTCGCGGTCGTCGTCGGAGAAGCGCGCCGAGCCGGTCAGGGTCAGTCCCGCCCGCAGGGCATCGGCCGCCACGACCACTTGCCGCTGCGCATCATAGACGGCCCCGTTCGCCGCGCGCAGGTCCAGCCGGTTCTCCAGGGCCAGGTGGATCGCCAGCGCTTCGTCGATTTCGTACGGTCCGGCATCCTCTTTGCTCGCCGGAACCGGGACCGCCGGAGCATCCGCCGGCGGGGCCGTCACGGCCGCCACCGCCTTGTAAGCCTCCTTCGCGATCGCCACGTACTTGTTGCCCCGCTCCCGCAACGGCGCCAGCTCATTCGGATCCAACTCGATCGAGGCATCCGCGGGCAGACCGATAAGAACCTTGAACGAATCCATCCGGTTGGCAAACTGCTGCTCGGCGGAGATCCAGCCGCTGCGGGACTGCAGCTCCCGCTGGACCGCCTGGTCCACTTCGATCGGCTTGAGCCGTCCGGCATCGCCCTGCCGGCGGGCGGTCCGGGCCGACAGAATCGCGGACCGGTAGTTGTTCAGGTTGTTCTGCAACGAGTCCCACTGTTGCAGGACGTTGAAGTAGTTCGTGGCGATACTGACGGCGAACGTCCGCTTGTACCGCTCGAAATTCCAGATCGCGTAAATCATATCCCGCTCGGCCTGGGTCAGAGGCTCCGTGATAATGTGCCGGCCGGCGCCGCGGAGCAAGGGGATCGACACCGACGTGTCGGCGGTGAGCCCCAGAGTCGAGGCGCCGCCCTGCGTCAGGAGATTGGTCAGGTCGAGGGCCAGGGCGGCACTCAATGCCGCGCCGCTGGTCAGGAGGCGGCTCACCCCGCCGGAGGCGCTATTGGTCGTCGTCGTGACCGTGGCCGGGCCGGTCGTATCCGTAACGATCCGGTGATTGGTGCCGGCGGTGAAAATATTGCGGAACCGATTGCGCGCCAGATCCAGGCTCAAGGCGGCGCGAAAGACGTCCTCCTTGCGCGACTGGTATTCGGGACTGTTCTGGGCCGCAACCTGGAGCGCCTCGATCAGGGAAAGCTCCAGGGGCCGGTTCGGGTCCACGGTGATGCCCGCATCCCGCGACCGCGCTTCGGGCGGATACTCCGGGTCGGGCCAATGGGGGATCGGCTTCAACTGATCCGTCCCCAGCGAGGCCGTGCTGGAAACGGGCAGGTTCTGCTCTTCAATGAGCCGCCGCCGCAGAATGTCGCTGGGGCGCTGGATGTCCAGCGGCTCGGTGGTCCCCAGGGCCTCTTGCTGCTTTTGCGCGATGATTTTATCGGCGACCCTGTCAGCTTTTTCCCGATGCCGCTGGGAACTTCGACAGCCGGTCAGGACCAGGCCGCCGAACAACGACAGAACGACAGCGATGCGTAGACAACTGCCGGTACCGCAAACTCGTTGACTTGCCTGCACAGAATGACCCCGTCTTATGAATAGGACTGAAATCGAACGTACCACAGGTGGCCGATCGTGCCGACTGCCCGGTGGATCGGTCCTCCACCGGTCCCGAGGCGTCCCGGGTTCCCAAACGCGATTTCTCGCGTTCGAGGCCCCTTCCATCTAAGGTGCGTATACCGAGGGTCGATTCGTGGACCGCCTCTGCACGCCGGCACGGGGCCACCCGTCATGGTAGACGCCTCTCAACTCCAGCAAATTGCACTCAATTGTCGGCTCCAATCCGTACCGCCGGTAAAGCCCATGGCATCAGTACTACATAGGTGGTCAAAGAGTATACTGCCGTTACAGGAAATTGGAAGGACAAAGGAGAAACAATCCAAGTGCGGCCCCCTCAACGGTTCGGGCGTTGTCGGGCTGCGCCGGGCGACGGGGCCAGCGCCTGCCAGTTCCAGGGGTCGTCGCCCCAGCGGTCCAAGTTGACGCGGGTCAGCGCCGATCCCTGTCCACGTGCCTGAACCGGCCAGGGATCCAGGCCGCCGGGGAAGTTGCCCGGGTGGGCACCATCACTGTACTCCACGACATCCACGGTGATCCAGGAACGGATGCCGTTTTCGGGCCGCCCCGGCCGGCCCAGCTCGATGCGACTACCCGTATCCTCCAAACGACCCATCTTCCATTCGAGAATCTGTGTCGTAGAGAATGTACCGAATCGGCTCTCGAAAAGCTTAAGATCTTTGACCAGCAGCAGATAGGCACGTGCTCCCAGAACAATTGGCGGATCCTGCGGAAACAAGAACTCGACACCTGTCTTGCCCCGGCCGCCGGCGAAGCGCCACGGCGATCCCTGCACGAAATCATACAACGCGACCGGGGTATCACTGACATTCTGCAGCTCGACGTACTCGATAGCGCCGGGGCTCGGCGCCTGGTACATGATCTCCGTGATGACGACGGGCCCAACCACCGGATCGGCATTGGCCGCACCCGGGGTCGCCCCGCGCAGGGGGACGTAATGCACCCTTCCGGCGCTGTCCACGTACCGGCCCAACGTGACGCCGGGCTCCGAGACCCCGAATTTGGCCTGCTCCCTGTAGCCGGTAACGCGGCCTTGGGCGCCGGAGCAGAGGTACACGGTTTCCCCGGTTCGGCTCAATCCGAAAGGATCGCGACAGCCGGGGTCGCGGAGATTGCCGAAGTGCCGCTCCTCCGTGAGGACGAGATAGCCGTTCGGGGGAATGCTGGTGCCTCCGGCGATCTCGTATCTGGTCAACTTGTCGGCATTGTCGCTGAGGAACCATCCGCCGAGGTCAACGGCCCGGCCGGTCGTGTTGTGCAGCTCCACCCAGTCGCCGCCGCCGCCGGGGGGATTGGCCAGCAGCTCGTTGATGACGACGGCCCCGTCGCCCGGGATCACGCCGCTGTCGTCCCATCCCGGCGAGCCACCCGGCGCTGCGCTGGGACGCCAGGCCGCCGGAGTGTTCCAGGCACTCAGCAGCGCGGAGGCCGGATACCGGACGGTCAGAGAGAAACCCAGACCGTCCGTGTTGCGGAACCAGTTGTCACGGTAGCAGAAGCTATGGATGACGGCCCCCGCGGCATCCTGCAGCTCGATCCGCTCGCTGTCGTCACTGAGGCGTCCCATATACTGGCCCGCTACCGGCAGCCCCGGACCGTAGCGAGCCTCGA
>VGYL01000151.1 GCA_016872975.1 Planctomycetota bacterium | reverse complement strand
TTGGGGAAAGCCACGCCCGTGGTCAGTTCGCCTGCGACGAGTATCGGGAGCAATCACCTTTCTGAGGATGACCTGAAGCGCGGCCTGGAGTTGTGGCTCAACGCCAATGGCTGGCGCGTTAGCGTCAAGTGGGGGATGGCTCACGGCATCGATATCGAAGCCTCTCGACTGGGCAAGCGCTGGGTGATTGAAACGAAGGGTTGCGGTTCTCGAAGTGCTATGCGCGCTAACTACTTCTTGGCTGTGCTTGGAGAGACTCTTCAAAGAATGAACGACCCGACGGCGCGCTACAGCGTTGCATTTCCGGACATGGCACAGTTCCGTAAGCTGTGGAACCAGCTCCCACCCCTTGCGAAAGCGCGGTCGAAGATCTCAGCTCTCTTCGTATCTGCTAGCGGTCGTGTTTGTTGGGAGTCTCGGTGAACGATCCGAGGAAAAATATAATGCAAAAGACAGCGGACACACGGGGGACAACATGACGCAGAAGGAACGGTTCATGACCTGCTTGGCAAGCGCGGAGCAGGGCGACCTAGCGGCAATGGACGATGTTGCGAACATGTATGCCGATGGCATCGGCGCGGAGCCCGATGTTGCTGCCGCACAGCGGTGGTATGCATCTGCTGTGGAGAAGGGCAGCATAAGTTCAGCGATCAATCTGGCCCTGCTGTTGACTTCCGCCGGGTTCGGCGAAGACGATAAGCGGCGGGCCTTCCACTTGCTCGAGAATGCCGTGCGCACGGATGAAGAAAAGGCTGCCGCCGCCTATGCGCCGGAGGACATGAAGCGGTATTCGATTATCGTTCACGACTATGTTGCAAATATCTTGCCATCTGTAAGAGCGTCAAAGGGCAAGGCAATGCACATGCTGGGCAGGCTGATGGTTGAAGGTGTTGGGACGGACCCCGATCCGGCAGGCGGCGTGAAGTGGATGGAACAGGCGGTTGCTCTCGGCTGCGCTGAGGCGGCCTATGAGCTAGGAGTCGCTCTGTGGCACGGGAAGAGTGGCATTAGCATTGATAGACAGACGTCCATCGCTTGGTTTCGTCGGGCGGCCGATCTGGGGCATGCTGAGGCAGCAGAACTTGTTAAGAAGCACTTCTCTGATTGATACTCGCTCACCCAGCGGAATCTCCC
Source organism: Planctomycetota bacterium (assembly GCA_016872975.1). GTDB lineage: Bacteria > Planctomycetota > Phycisphaerae > Sedimentisphaerales > Anaerobacaceae > PLanc-01. The sequence goes on along the minus strand of VGYL01000151.1, from coordinate 9,725 downwards.
CATATACCAACGCCGTCTCATAGCAGGGATCTCTTCGCCCAGGCGGATCGACCTGCGGTCTCGCATCGGAAGAAACCTGAAGCGCTCCGTCTCGCCAGTACCGAGGGTGACCTTCCCCCCTTTTCTGCAATACCTGCAAAGAGAGTCGAGAGCCATTGGTATCACTCGAGCCGCGAAGCGATGTACGCGCGGACGCTACGCCACGGCTGCGAGCTAGCCAACCTTGTCCATCCTTCATAAGCCACCGCAGGTGACCCGACTGTCTGCACTTGTTCACACCCCGCCGATGTCGTACAATAGGTGCAGTCACGGATCACACGTCACGCTTCACAACGGGCAACGAGGGCTACACTGACAGCCGTCTGAGCCCAATACCAGTCACGCATGCCGAAGGCACGACCGCGCCCTGATGCCGCTTGAGTATCACGCAACTACAAGAAATAATCACGTTCACACTTGTACGGCTTCACGACTTCTGCGAAACTAGCCATAGTCGCGCGACCGATTGAGGGGCGCAGTACGAGATGATGTGACAGGTCCGAGGAAGATGATTGTGCAGTGCGGTTCAGGTATCTGCTTCCACCGCGAGAGCAGATGGACGACAGCACCCACGCGACGCCAAGTCACCGCCAAGGAAGTGAAGATCACGGTCCTGGGCGCAGTTCAGCAGAGTTTCCGATTCATAGGGCGGGATAGGGTCGCGGTCCCGACAAGCGCAGTTCCCCTGGGCGTCACACCCCTGCGCTTCCCGCCCGCCAAGTTTCAAGGTGTGAGGCCTATCGATTAACAACCAAGGGCACGATGGTGCCATGAGGAAAGATATGAAGTTCGACGACGTAGGAGAGAAGATAGAGGTGATCTTTGAGACGAGGCTGGCCTTCAACGGCAAGGTGGTGTGCCTCTTTCGAGAGAAGTACGGAGAGGTGTGGCGTGTTTCGGTTCGGAATGACATACCGCGCGAGGGCAACCAGTTCTGGGGCGACGAGTTTATCGAGCGGGAGCCATTCGACGTAGACCACGCGAACATCTACCGCGACTTCTGCACGTACTGGGGAAACGAAAAGGTTGGATTCCGGCGACAGAAGGAGCGGCTGGTGTCCTGTGACGGGATGATGCTGGATTTCGACTGCCACAAGGAAGGCGACATGCCCCTGGAGAAGATCGGGGAGTTCTTGCTGGGCGAGCGCTTCGGGAAGGAAGTTCCGTGGTCGAAGATTGTCGCGACCGGCAACGGGTACCAAGTTCACCTTCGCGAGTCGTCGAGAGGATTCGAAGGATGGCTGGCGTGGGAGCGGGAGAGGTCGTTCGGGCTGTTCGAGGAGCGCATCCTCGCAGCGGCGAGATTCATAGAGGAGGAGTTCGGCCTGAAAGCCGATCCGAACGCAATCGGCGTGAATCGGAACTACCGGCTTCCGGGGACATGGAATGTGAAGGGTATGAAGCATGCGGGCGACCTGGCCGCCCGAAAGAGGGCCGAGGAGGTGGCGGCAAGAGAGGTTCCGGTTGTGGAGGTGTCGAGATGGATCAACGGACTCATCGAGAGGTATCCACCCCCACCGAAGCCGGTTAGGGCTCCACTGCCTGACATCGACCTGGCTGTTGCTGAGGAAGCGCTTCGGGCGGCTATGGATGCGCTGTCCTGCGAGAAGATGACTCGGGACGACTGGATCCGGGTTGGGATGGCGCTCAAGCACTGGGACGCCACGCGAGGGTTTGCCGTATGGGACGCATGGTCCCGTAAAGATCCCGATCGCTACGACGAGCGGATCATGCAAGGGCAGTGGGATTCCTTCCGCCCGGATGGGGGCGTGACACTGGGAACCCTCTTCCATCTGGCAAAGAAGAATGGCTACGTGCCGCCAGGAAGTCTATGGACGGACGGGCCTCCGCGTCGCGTGCAGATCCCTCCACCTGCCGGCGAGGCAGTGCGGTCAGTCACCGCGGCTGATGATCTGGCGCATGTTCCGGAAGAAACGGCGGACGAGCTGTCGTTCGTGTCAGAGGAGGAAATGGCCATGCCAGAGGACACGGAACCAGCTGGACCCGCCGAGCAGATCCCGAGCCCGAGCCCGGCTCCGGAAGCCCCAAAGAGCAAGCTCCCCTTTCTGAAGATGTTCGGAGAGCACCGATCGATCATGGAAACGGCGACGGAGCTCGCCACGCTCCTCGCGAAGGATCAAGCCCTCTACTCCAAGGGCGGCAACGCGGTGAGGATCGGCAAGGAAGGCACGCTGCAGGATCTGCGCGCGGACACTATGCGCAGCCTGGTCGAGACCGTGTGCGTGCCGGTCCGCCTGGACAAGGTAAGGCGCGCCTCACGTGCAACGCTGAGCAAGTCGGATGCAGAGGCCCTGCTGGCATGCACCGTCTTCAGCGAATCCCTCGATCCCATCGAGGTGACGGTGCACTGTCCGCTGCTGGACAACGGTGCGGATGGTGCCCTGATCCCGAAGTCCGGGTACGTGAAGCGACTCCTGGCCTACTCGACGGCAGACGACGTAGAGGAACCCAGCGACCTGTCCTCGGCCGTGGACACCTTGAGGTTTCTGTTCAAGGACTTCGTGTTCACTACCCCAGCCGATCAGTCACGCGCCATGGCAGCGCTTCTGACACCGGCCATCGTCTTCAACCGGCTCATCACGAAGCGCTCCCCAGGTATCCTGGTCACGGCCGATGAGAGCCAGACCGGGAAGGGGTTCCTCCTCGGGCTCATCGCCGCGGTCTACGGCGAGTCGGTGGCCTCCGTCTCCTCGGGAGAGGGCGTGGCCAAGATCGACGAGGTGTTCGATGCCACGTTGGTGAGGGGGCAGCCCTTCGTCGTCGTGGACAACGTGCGCGGGAAGCTCGACTCGCAGAAGATCGAGAGCTTCATGACCGAGTCCTCCTACGTGGCCCGGTCAGCCTACGTGAGGGCCATGACGGTCAACCCCGCGCGGTACATCCTGGGCTTCACATCGAACAAGATGGAGACGACGCCGGACCTGGCCAACCGCTGCAACTGCATCAGTCTGAGGAAGCAGCGACGGAAGTTCCCTGTCTTCAAGCTGCCCGATGGGTCCTTTGGTGACCTGCATGACCTTGTGAAGGCAAACCAGCCGAAGTTCCTGGGTGCGGTCTATCGAGTCCTCCGCGAGTGGGTAGGGCAGGGGAAGCCGTCCAAGGACGTTCCCGTCTTCACGGCCTTTCAGCAGTTCTGGAGTGTCATGGAGTACATCGTCACGGACATCATGGGGATGGAGAGCCCGACTGCAACCCTGGGAAGCTCCGTGGCGATCATGACCTGCCCCGTTGCCCTGTTCCTTCGGGATGTGGCGATGATCTGCGACCGGTGCAACCTTCTCGACGACCAACTCTCCGTTTCCAAGATGCTTGAGATCGCCAGCGTGAACAACGTCGATACGGCGTTCCTGCGCAAGTCGGACTGGATCGGCGAGGACGACGGAAACAGCACGGCCGCGAAGACCAGCCTCGGTCGGCTACTCGGCGGCTTCTTTGCCGAGAGCAACACGATCGAGATTGAGAACTACTCGGTGGCCCGATCCGAGTCGTTGGACTCCAGCACCGGGAAGACGATCCGTCGGTACACCTTCACAAAGCGTGCGCCGCTGACCTTCGACTCGACGAGCGTGGGTGGGGATGTTGTGAAGGCGGGAGATGGAGTACGGTTGTTAGGGGAGGGGGATGTGGAACTGAGCGACGTGTTTGTTAGCCCTGAGCCCGGCTTGGGACCAGTTTCCCCCCTATCTCCCCCTATTCCCCCCTATCTCCCCCTATCTGCAAAACGTTTTCTAGCTGAAATTGGATCTTCAGACTCAGAATCTCAGTTGAAAAAGGTTACGGCTATAGGGGGAGATAGGGGGGATAGGGGGGAACCCGTCTCCCAGGGCTCGGGAGAGGTTCACATTGTTAAGGATGAGGCCCCCGTCGTGAGTCAGGAGCCGGCCAGTCAGGAGGCCACCCTTGTGAGGGATCAGAGTTCTGTAACAGTGTTACGGTACCAGGACAAGATCGCGAGGGAGCCCCGGATCCGAGATGTCGGATTGAAGCGGTAGGCCGTCGGGGGGTGGGCGTCGTTCATCTTGGCGCCGCTCATCCAGAAGCCCGCGGTCGCCTTGGAGCAGGGCCAGGTCTGGTGGCCGTGCTGCTGGGCGATCCTGACGGACGAGCTGAAGCGGTACGAGATCGATCCTAGCGATGCGGATGAGCTTCCTCGCGCCAGGCGGGTTCCAGGATGACTGTAGTGCGACGCTATGGTATACGCATGCCCCGCCAAAGTCGATCAGCATGATTTGCCTCGTTCGGGCCACTACGATGACAATAGCTCGCCGGCATAGGCCTCGATCTGCATTTGCCGCTCGGGCGGATAGCTTTTGGCCTTGTTGGTTAGAAAGTTGAACAAGTCGTACAAAGTAGCCGACGCCTTGGATTGAAAACTGCCATACAACGTCTTGCCGTGGGGAAAGTCGACGATCTGATTCAGGCGGGCAACGACCGCTCGCTCATCTGGCAGCCTCCGTGTGCAAGCAGCTTGTATCTTCGCAATCAGCGCAGGAATCGTCTCGTTAAGATCGGTCATGGCCGCCGAAAGATAGCGCTCACAAGCGTCAGGCGACACATCGTAGTGGACGAGTCCCCCCGCCCGCGTGCGCGGAAGAGCTACGGTCGCTCCATTGGAGCAGACATAGCGATGAACGTACACCGTGACCTCCAACGCAAGAAATCCGGTCTCGGAGTTGAATATGTTTGCGCCAAATCCACACAGATCGCCGGGTATCGCCTCGGCCTGTACGCGCAGCAATGTGTACGCTCGCATGAGGAAATCCGTACGCGTGATCTTCTCTATGGGCTGCGTGAAACGGTCCAGTACGTCAAGGTCCCGAACGTCAGCAAAGAGCGGGCTGGTGATGGTCAGGGCTTCGCCGTCTTCAATACGGACCGTGACGCTCTTGTTGATGAGCCGGAGGATTCCATTCAGAAACGGAAGCAAAGCATCTGCCTCCATGCGATAGAGCGGCTTGCGTGGCACGTGATACCACCGCAAGAGTTTCTGAAAGAAGGCGTGACGCATCGGCCACTGTTGGACCGCGCCATTCACGTGCTCTAGGATGAACCGTCTTCCATGCATGCTCACCCTGAACGAGCTCGCGTTGTCGTCGACGCTCTCCGTCTCCCGCGATCTGAGAAAGTCGACCACTTGTGCGGGGGGGGCCAAACGAAACATCTGACCGGAAGAGAGCTCGAAGTGTTTGGGAGTTGCGGCGGCGAACTGATCCATAGTCATGGCTATCTCTAACTCGTGAACTCAGGGAAGGCGTGAAGCCGATTCGTCGATGCGCCACCGATGGTTTCTGGCGAGTTGCGTACAGAACGGAAGTGTTCCATTCGCATGCGACCTGCTCTTGGAAGTGGAATCAGCATGCTCGGATCACAAAATCATCGAACGGATTGGGCAGATCTGCTAGTCGAACGCGAAAATGGGGGGGCTGGCTTGGCTTCGGCCAAAGGCCGACTGTTCGGGCGGACAGGAGCCTCCCAATGGTCTGCCCGTCAGCCTCACGATACAGGGAAACTGCACATTCTCGCAGTTCGTCCCTGAGGGCGGGGATCAAGTCGAACCCTCGACTGAACGAAAGCGTGACGTTCCGGTTCGTCACCAGATAGCGGTCATGCTTGATGTCCTTCACTGCTCGGGGGTCGATTAGCCTCACTCTGGTCAGATCTCCGAGCCCAAGCTTGGTGCCGATTAGGGAGGCCTCCTCATCTCGGCTAGACGGAATGCGGATGGTCGAGCCCCGCCTTTCGTCTCGTCTGTCTATCGCCGGGAGAGTAAGAATCTCGAAAGAGTCCCTGTTGTCCAAGCAACTCGCTTCCCAGCAGCCGTAGATGGATTGCAGGGTGTTCTTGAAGACGGGCCAATTGCTTTCATGCCCGCCTTGGAACAGGCTTGTCCCGATCCACGGATCGATGATAATCACCTTGGCGGCCCAACGGACAACGGGCTCCACGATTGAAGTCAGAAATTGTGCTTCCTTCATGCCGCCAATCGACTGCGAGCCCATGGCAGTGAACTCCCGACGCTTAGCTTCCGTCAGTCCATACCGTTCCAGGGTAGAAATGCAGCACCCCGTATTCTGCATTCCTCTGGCCGCATCGGCTCCCTCGGGGGAGACCACAGCAACTTCGACGCCCTTCTCCCTTGCGACCGTGAGAGCGAGGGCAGTAAGCGAATCGTTGCACGGCGGCTCACCCTCCGAGGCGTGGACGCCCTCGGTTACAGACAACGGGACCATGCGGTCGGCTTGGGCCAGAACACACTGAATCCATCCGGCCCATTGGGGCGGAGCTTTGCGTATCGCCGTGAGAATCGCCTTGCCAATGCTTCCCTCCCTGTCCATGGCCATGTAATGACAGTGGGCCATGTGCATAAGGTGGTCAGCGAGCAGTCCCGCCGTGGGGCCGCTGAAGGCCTCGGGGGCTTGAAGAAGAGCCGGGTCGGTGACACTGGTAATCATCATGGCTACTCTCCAAAGACTTCCTCTGCCCTCTCGGGGAAGAAGCCATCGGGCCACGGGTCAAGGAACTGACCCTTCTCGTTGAGGCGAAGCTCTTGCACGTTCGACCCGTCCTCGTGGCGGCTGACATAGAGAACGCGGACCTGATCAGGCTTCAGTGCGCCTCTGCGCATAAGGCGTTGCACGCGAAGCAGCAAGTGCTCACTGTGGGTCTCAATGATGAACTGATTATGACAGGATTGCGCGCTGAACAGAAAGAGATCTGCCAGTTCAGCCTGAAGGCGAGGGTGCAGGTGAATCTCCGGCTGTTCGATGGTAATGCATCCGAACCGGGACAGGATCGAGCGCGTTACAAGAGGAAGCAACTGGCTCAGCCCAAACCCAGTGCTGTCGACGGTGACCGAGATTGGAGCGGAACGCCTCTTGTCGACAAGGCGCAACAAATACTGCTCGGGAAGGTCCGGCGACGCCTCCTTCAGGTCGCAGACATAGCCGCTCAGTTTATTCAGCCACTCGTTAACCGTAGTCAAGATGTGTGCGGCGTAAGCCCTATCGTTGCGGGGGCCATGGAGTTGCCTTGTGTACCACTGGTCCACGGTTGGCGAGTCCTGATTGGCCAAGACCATCTCGCTGATCATCCCTGCGCCGGAGAAGCCAAGATCATCGTTCCAGCTAAGTTGGAACGGCATGGCGTTGGCTCTGTCCCGTACCGGGGCGACAGGAAGAACTTCGCCGATTGCACGGGCGAGCGTTCTGCGGCAAGCCTCGATCAGCTCGTTGGCGGCCTTGTCGGGCGGTGGGCGGTCGGCGAAAAACTGCTCTATTGTGAGGCTCGAAGGTCCAACTGGCGCCCAGTAGTCCTCCTGCTCGGGCAAGCCTTCACGCGAAACGCTTTGCATGGTTGAATAGTCTGCAAAACGCGGCTCGAGACGTGCACCGCTTGGATCCGGCAGGTAGCCACAGAAAGAACCTGTTCCGCAAACATCCTTGGACCACGGATGCGCACAGTATTCCTCGAAGGTGAAGTCATGGCTGAGAAGATCGATGGCCTCCTCATATCTCGCCTCTTGCTCTTTTCGGGCGGCCATGAACACGGGATCGTCGCACCAATCGCGCTGCTTCCCATATCGGGTTCCCCTGGGGTCGAGCTTGTCAAGGGTTGTCGCATCGATCGCGCAATGAATCCCAGCGAGTATCCTCACGCGGTTCTCCTTCGCGTATCGGAAGTTGGTGGCGTGATCTTGCGTCGTGGTCACCAGTTTGTATTTGCTGAAAGAGGTGGGAAAGACCGACGCCTCTAGCGTGCCTCGCTCATTAAGATCGAAAACCGCCTTTACCAAGAGGGGCGCACGGAGCGAAGGATCGTACTTGTACTCGAACTCGCATTGCAGGTTTCTGTTGGGCGGGATATGTCCCCCCTCCTCGGCTGTGATCATCTCAGGGGCATCCACGTGCCACCGGAACGCTATTCGCAGAGGCAGACTTGTATCATGATCATGAATCAAGCCATGGTAGCCTCCAAAATCGACGATGCTACGGGGGCCGCCAAGAACCAACGTCTGGATTCCTCCGATCTCTGTGCGGGGCATGCTCTGCTTCAAGAGGTAGAGCATCTGGAGGATCGTGCTCTTCCCCGAGCTGTTCGGGCCGTAGATCAGGGTTATCGGCGCAAGCGGGATCTCCGTCCTCTCGCCGAAGCACTTGAAGTTCTCTATGGTCAGCCCGGTGAACATGGTCGTTTCCTCGTTTGTCTGGACGCAGTGTGCCCGAGCAGGATTGGGGTTGCCAGACTGATTTGCGAGGAGTACATGACTGAGCGATCAAGTGTTGATGGCCGCTGGCGTTGGTATCGGGGGAAGTCATGAGCTTCGAGTCGCTGTTCTCTCGCGGGGGGCTTTCGCTGGAAAGGCTCCGGGTCATCGCGGAACTGGCGGGGGCCAAGAGCCTCGCGGCCGCTGCGGGCTATGACGCCACGCGACAAAGCCAGTTCAGCCGACAGATCAAGGAGCTGGAGAGCTTCTTTGAGATCGAGCTGGTGCGACGTGAAGGTCGAGCGCTACGCCTGACCCCGGCAGGGTTTGAACTCGCCGCCGCCGTGCGTCAGGGATTGCAGTCGCTGGAGGATTTCACCTCGCGCCATGGGGGGGTGGCCACGGAACTCGGGATTGCGGCGGGACAGGCTCTAATCCAGTGGGTGCTCGCTCGGCGCCTTGGAAAGTTGCTGGACCTGTCGAAGAGCTTCAAGCTGCGATTCCACAACTCGCGCTCGGTCGACATCGTTCGTGGACTTCAGGGCATGGATCTGGACTTCGGGCTGGTGCGCCGCAGCGCTCTGAGCCGGGATCTCCGAAGCCGTCCATTGGGCCGTGTAGCCTCAGCCCTGTTTGTACCGCGACAGCTCTTGCCGCCTGAGCGACGGACGACCGAGAAGACCCTACTGTCGAGCGTGCCCTTGGCGAGTCTTAATGAGGAGGGCGAATACGTTCGCCAGCTTCGATCCGAGATGAACCATCAGGGCGTCGTCCTGGATGTTCGGCTGGAGTGCTCTTCCTATACTGAGGCGGCGGCGGCAGTCGCTTCGGGTGCCCTTGGGGCGATCCTCCCCGATCTCGTGGAACCGTCGTTCGTGGGGGCCGACGTTGTTCGCGTCGAGCTCCCTTGGCTGCGTTCACTCGTCAGGGAGATCCATTTGGCATGGAACCCACGGCTACTCAAGCTCCGACCCGATGTCGGGAAGCTCCTCGGCCCAGTCGAGGACGTTCTGCGCTGGGGCGAACGATAGGGCCATGAGTGTCGGGTAGAAAATACTTGTGGCCAACCCCACTTGAGTTCGGAACCGGGCCTCCCGCCCTGCGAGCAATCGCGGTGTCGGGGCCTTTCTGTTTGCGGCCGACCGCTCCTCGCTGAGGCACGGCAGGCCGCTACAGGTTCGGATCGGGGGATCGGGTTCGACCTGGGAGTGACCGTCTCGGGGGGTTGCGTCAGTCCGAGAAGTGATGCCGCCAGTGATGCCGCGTGGCGAGTTCACCCGTGTTCACACGTGCAGAAATCTCGCAAATACCTAGTCGCCAATGGGTTAGTACGTCTTCAAGTCCTGTAGCGCCCACCAGGCTTCATCCAAGACTGCGAGGGCGGACTCCGGGCATCCGGATGCGCGCCGCGCCTTTGCCTTGATGCGAGAACCGTCTCCCCGCGAGCCCCTTCCACCTTTCC
>VGYL01000150.1 GCA_016872975.1 Planctomycetota bacterium | reverse complement strand
ACGACCCGCGCAGGGCCGCGCCGCGCGGAAATTCGAAATTCGAAATCCGAAATCCGAAACAAATTCCAAACGGAAGAAAACGAAGAAAATCCAAAACGCCGGCACGCCAGCCGGCATGCCAGAGCCCGTCCGTGGTTTTGGTCATTCGAACCTCTACGATGCTATTGGCCCAAAGCGGAAAATCTCAGGGGTTTGGGGACAGAGTCCCCAAGAGCCATCGAAGTACGCTAAAGCCGGATGAGCCTCAATTGTCATGAAGCACCAGACCATCGTTTCGACTGCTCATTCACGTTCCTGCCAGGGATCGACCGGCGGGGCCTTGGGACTGGCTCCCGTGATGGGGATCTCCGGCATCACGGAGGGCCTGGCCCGGGCGGCGCGGGCGAGCCGGGCCCGGCTGACGCGGACCGGTCCTTTCACCAGCTCCGGCATGCTGTACGTCTCCAGCAGCGCGTCATAGTGGGCCGGGTCCCGTTGCGGCAGGATGAAGGGCTTATGCACCGTCCCCGCCTCGTCCACGTAGCTGAGATACGTTCGCGTGAACAGGCCGTCCTGGCGCTTGCTGCTGAACGCGATCCACCGGCTGTTGCCGGACCAACTGTGCCACGATTCCGAGAACTCGCTGTTGATCGCCAGCTTGCGGTACTGGCGGGTAGCGAGATCCATCAGGTACAGGTCGCTGCTGGGCTGGTAGACCGGAAAGCACCCGTAGCGGCACATGCAAAAGAGCAGGAACCGCCCATCCGGTGAAACCCTCGGCAGCAGGATGCTCAGACCCGTCTCGGCGGCGGAAAGGACGGTCTCGGACTCTCCCCATGTATTCGTCGCGACATCATATGGGATACGCCGCAGATCGTATTTGACCTTGTCATAGTTCTCCGGTGGTACGGCGTCGCGGTCTTTCCAGAGGATCGGGGCACTGCAGTAATAGAGGTACTTGCCGTCCGGAGACCAGGCCGGATAGGTCTCGAGCCGGTCCTTGTCGGCCAACTCCTTGGGAACTGTCGCCATGTGACGGGCCTCTTCCGTGTCGCGGGCGTCCCGCCCGCGTGTGGCGAGGGCCTCCGGCCCTCGATTCGAAGGCGGGACGCCTTCGACACGCGCGGGCGGGACGCCCGCGACACGAGCCTTTGTGCCGGCGATCCGATAGCAGACCAACGCCGAGTCCAGATCCACCACGTCCCGGACCTCCAGGCCGCCGGCCTGGAAGAACTGGGTCACCTTGTTGATCGAATACACCGCCAGCGTGCCGCTGGGGTGCCAGGCCGTGTAGCCCCACTTGGCGCCGATCTTCTCGACGGCGCCGCCACGGGCCAGCAGGGTGTGGCTGCCATAGGTCGCGCTGCGCAGGGCGATCGTCATGGTCTCAGGATCGTTGCCCACGAAGCTGTGGCAGTTCAAACACCCGCCCCCGAACGACCGGCCGTGCAGGAGCAAGGACGCTCCGTAGCCGGCCAGATCGCGCTGATAAATACCGATGTCTCGCCACCAGTTGTAAAGCGGCTTCATGAACCGAAAGACCAGGGTCCCGTCGATGTCCTCGGGGGCGATGGTGTTGGCAACCGGGCGAAACCGCCGCCACTGACGATCCTCGCCCCGGACGCAGACCTCGAAGAGGATCTCCCGGCCCCGGTTGGCGTCGAGCAGGGCGCGCCAGGGCCCCGCGGGGATGCGGATTTGCCCCGTCCTGCTGGAGACGTGGATGGGACGCCCGCGGTCGGAACGAATCGTGGCGAAGTAGGCCCGTCCTTCCTCGCGGATGCGAAAGTTCAGCGGGGCGATATTGGCGGGGATGACGCACCCGGCGTAGTCCGGACTCAGGCCGGGCGGCCGGCCGGCCTCGGGGCAGTCCGTCATCCCCGTCGGACGGCAGGACACCACCCCTGCTGCCACGGCGACGAGGAGGCCGCCGAGGATCACCGTGCCGGCCCGGGGTGTCCTTATTTCATATACCACAACCGCCTGTATACCAGGAATGCGCCGGCCGTCAAGGCGCGGGAGTTGCCATTTCCGGGCAAACGCAAAGTCGTTTGCTGTATGGGTGGCATCGTCAAGCGGAGTCTTCGGAGCTTGGCGATGGCGGATTGCCCGTGCGCAGGACCATCGCCAAGGCCGTTTGTAGTGTGCTCGTAAGAGCATAAAGACAGCGTCTGACGACGCCACTACAAACCGGCCTTGCGGCCGCCATCCCGACGTTTCTCCTTGGCCTTTGAGCGGATCGTTGAAAAGAATCGGGGCCTGGACTGTCGGTCCAAGCCCCGATTTCAACGGACTCTGCGCGGGGCGCCGCCCGGAAGCGGTGTCCCCTTCGGCAACCGTCAGGAGGCCGCACTGCGCCTCTTGCCGAACTGCTACTTGGTCACGCGGATGTCATCGATGTAGATGCGACCCGCGCCGCCGGCGGCCGGTGCGCTCTTGTTGCCTACGCCGATCGACAGCTTCTTGACGCGTGCCAGATTCACGCCGGTCAGGCTGCTCAGCGGAACCTTCCACTCGGTCCAGGCCGTCAGCGTGGCGGCGGCCGGATTGGCGTGGGTCACCGTGGCACTCTTGCCGGTGCTGTCTTCGACCACGACGTACAACGGCGCCGCGCTGTTGGCCGGCTGCGGATCGTTGCCGATCTCCGCGACCGTCCAGGCGCCGGTCACACCGCCGGTGGTGGAGACGTTCGAGAACTCCGCCGTGGTGGTCCGGGCCGCATTGTGGCTGGTGACGGCCAGGCCGATGTACACGTTGGCGGCCATCAGAATCGTCACATCCGTGCCCAAGGCGGTCCAGGTGGTCCCGTTAGGCGAGCTCTCGTACTTGAACACGTTGCCCGTGCGGGTCAAGCGGACCCAGTACGGGGTCGTCACGGCGGCGCCACTCCAGTTGGTGCTGGCACTGGTGCCGTTGGTGACCTCGCGGCGTTGCGCCGAGCAACTGTTGCTGATGGTCGCCGCCATATAGGCGTGCCGGGAGCCGTCTTCGAGGGTTTCCCGGATCATCACGCCGGCCTTGGCCCAGCCATCGGTGTTGAGCAGGCTGTCGACTTTGGCGGTGATGGAGCCGTTGCCGTTGAGCCGCTTGTAGGCGAAGCGGAAGTCGTCGGCCGTACCCCAGATGTCTGCGCCGGAGCCGCTGACGGTAAAGGCGTTGTTGCCCTTGTCCAGGAAGGCCACGGCACGGCCCCGGAACCACAGACTGAGGTCCGTCACCCCATTGGTTGTCCAGTTCTGCTGCGGGGCGAGCGCCAGCTCGGCCTCGCTGTAGAACGGGCTCTTGGTGTTGTTGTAGTCCATGGGCATCGACTGCTTGCCGCCGTGAACGATCGTCCGCTCGGCAAAGGGCGCCACCAAGTTGCCCACGACCGAGCCGGTCTTGTTGGTCCAGCCGTCGACCCAGGTCTCATAGATCCGGCTGCCTTCCGCATCCGTGTAGCTTTCCATGTCGTCCACCGGGAGGAAGTTGGCGGTGGTGAAGCTCCAGACGGAGCCTTTCCACGGGCTGCCGGCCTCGGCGGGATTGACCTCATCGACCCGCCAGTAGTAGGTCTTGCCCCATTCGAGCGTGCCGGCATTGAACGTGGTGCCGGTCTGGCTGCCCTTGAACAGCGGGCTGGCGCTGGTGGCGGCGGCCACGGCGGCTTTGTCGTCGCCCAAGTAGACCTCGTGTCTCTGAGCCTTCTCGCCGGCGCTCCAACTCAAAGCGCCCGACTGCGGGGTATCGACCGCGCCGTTGGCCGGACTGGGGTTGAAGGCCTGCAGCGGCGGCAGGTAGAACATGTCCACGTACTGGCCCTTGATGACCTCGCGGGTGGCAATGCCCGGACCCTGCCAGGCCACGGCGGTGCTGTCGCCGCCGCCGCCTTCCTTGCCGAAGGCCATGATGAAGTACTTCTTGCCCGCCTCGAGCCGGATGGCCGCGGACTTCTGGCTGGCGCCGCCGGCGCCGCCCCTGGTGTTGTCCCAATCGAAGGCCGGGGTCCAGCCCGCGACGTTGGCGATCATCTTGACGTTGGTGGGACTGCCGTCGGTGCTCAGCCACAACTGCTGCTCGTCATCGCCGGCGATCCAGAAGGTGTAGTCGCCGGTTTGCGGCGGTTTGAGCCAGCCCCAGAGGCGCTGGCCGTAGTTGTCGGCCCAGTCCACCGCGCTCTGGAAGGCATCGACATACTGCTTGCCGGTCGGATTGGCGGGATAGGCCGCGTTGCTCGTCAGGACACTGACCGCGGTGCCGCCGATGCCCGTCCACCATTCCCACAGGATCTTGTTGGCGGGGCCGGCGTCGGCCGTGGTGAAGCTCCACACATCGCCCGCCACGACGGTGCCGTTGGCCTTGACCAGATCCACACGCCAGTAATACGTGGTGGAGGCCCGCAGGGCGCCGCTGTCGAACTTCGTATCGTTCATTTTGCCCTTGTTGACCGCTGCCGCGCCGCCGGTGACCGCGGCGGAGTCGGTGCCGAAGAAGACCTGGTACTGGGCGGCGTCTTTACCGGGTTTCCAGGTCAGGATCATGCCCGGGAGCTGTCCGGCCGCCCCGTCGGCGGGCGCCGGCTGGTAGTTCTTTATGGGCTCCGACGCGAACTTCCAGACGACTCCCTTGTGAACGGTCGTGCCGTCGATCTCGATCTCATCGACCCGCCAGTAATAAGTCGTGCCCGGCGTCAGACCCTGCAGATGATAATACATGGCAAACAACTGCCGGGAGGCGACCTTCGGCGGGTCGGGCTCGGTGCCGAAATAGACATCGTGCCACATCGCCGTGCCGCCGGCTTTCCACGTCAGCAGGGGGGCGACCACGCCCACCGCGCCATCGGCCGGACTTGGATTCTGGGCCATGAACATCGGCTCGGGAGTGCGAATCCAGGGGGCCAGGTACCGGCCTTCGACGATGACCGGGCCGGCGCCGATGCCCGGGCCGCCCCAGCCGACCGTCAGGAAGCCGCCGCCGGTGCCGTCGCACCAGAGCGCCTCGACGTAGTACCGCTTGCCGGCTTCCAGCTTGACGGGCTGGGACTTGAAGTTCGTGCCCGGCGACCCGCCCGCGCCGGTCCAGGCCAGATAGGGCATCCAGCCCGCGACGTTGGCGACCAGCTTGATGTTGGCGGGGTCTTCGTTGGTGCTCAGCCACAACTCGCTGTCGTCGTCGCTGCACGTCCAGAAGGTGTAATCGCCGGTTTGCGGGGGATACAGATAGCCGCGGAACCGGCCGCCCCAGTAGTCCTCGCCGCCGTCCGGCCGGTCGAAGTTCTTGGCCCAATAGCTCTTGCTGGGATTGTTCGGAAATTGCGGATAGGCCTTCAGAGTGCTCAGGACGTTGGTGACGGCGCCATTCGTGTTGATCCACTCCTCGATCAGGATGTTGCCCTTGCCGGGGTCGGCGACCGCGGCGGGGCTTGCCAGCCCCAGCAGACCCAGGGCCACCACAGAAAAGATCATCGTTCTACTCATGATATCCCTCCTTCTAAGGGAGATAAGATAAAAAGGGTCGCCCCCGCGCGATCTCTCACGTTGGGGTCCCCGATGCTTGTGCCGGCCACACACCGGGCACAATGTCCTTGAGCTCTCAGTCCAAGGCGCTTGAGGTCGTTCAACGGTCGAGCGCCGCGACGGAAAGCTCAATACGTACAGATGGAAATCGGTAACTACTGGCTCGTGGTGGACATCACCTCCTTTCCCTGGATACCTGCTTCTTCACCAAGTGGGCAGACGTAACATTAGCCTCCTGAGATTATAGCGATAGCACATACCGCGGAGGATCTCTCCTCCACATCACATGGCTACGCCGCTCCTTCGGCCCGGACGCAGGTCGCATCGCGGCCACGCCATGTCTACCGTGGCCCATCGTCCTCTTTACCATATCGGTCCATTCCCGTCAAGGGTTTTGTCGGGCCCGGAGGACTATTTTGGGTCCGCGAAAAACTGACTTGCAGAGCCCTGTCGGAAGGGCGGGCGGCCTCGGGGGGAGTTCCGGGAAGCGCCGGCCGGGCCGGCCGGGTCACTCGGCGGGCTTGGCGCCGACGAATTGCAGGCGGGCGTCCGCGATGAGCCGGATCATCTGATCGGCCTGCCGGCGGATGGCCGGGTCCGAGCTGATGACACGCGCACTCCACTTGGCGTACTCGCGGTTCAACTGACGCCGGGTCTCCTCCTGGCTCATTTCCGTGGTGACGCCCAGGATCATCTCGGCGTCCCGCGTCTGATGCATCTCGACCGGGAGGACCTTGGCGACCATGGCACGCAGCCGGTTCCGGTCGATCTCCAGGCCGTCCGAGAGGTCCTTGAGCAGCTTCCACTCCGCGGCGGTCACCTGTCCCTTGGCCGCCACGACCCGCAGGCACAGGTCCAGAACGTCCAGCCGGCCGACCAGAGGGGCGATCCCGGCAATCTCCCGGCAGATCTGGGGCACGTTCAGGACGCCGCCCCGGCGAAAGAACGCGGTCGTCTTCTGCAGGGCGCGATCGATCTCGAGGTTGGCTTCGGCCGAGGCGCTGTCGGCGGTGAAGTTGCCTTTCACCCAGGTACCGATCACCTGGATCTCGGGATCGAGCAGCCGGCCGTTGGCGGCGCCGACACTGAAGGCCAGGCCGACGGCGAGGGTTCTCGCCCGTTGGATGTCCTCCTCGATGTCCAGGTAACCGGCCTCGGTGTTCTCGTACGGGCTCAGGCAGGTGGCGCAGGCGAGTCGCGCGCCGGTCTGCCGGGACAGGATGGCGACGGTGTATTTCAGTTGGCGCTGGCCCCGGCGGGGCAGGACGAACCACGCCGGCGGGATCTGGACTACCGCGGTCCAATCCTCGAGCACCGTCGTGCGGTGGCCCAGCCGGCCCATGTCGCACTGGTGAAAGAAGTGAGACGATGGGTCCAGCGGCCCGTGCTGGGGCCGGTTCAGGATGGGCGGGGGATCCTTGACGCCGTCCGTCACGTCGCTCAGATCGATCCGCACGTCGACCTCATGTCCGTCGTCGAGGGCCTGGATCGTGCCGCAGATGTCCACCACGAGGACCGACCGCCAGATGTCGCCGCTGCCTTGGCGTCCGATCCGCGCGCGGCAATGGAAGGTGCTCAAGTCCGCCGGCAGCCCGAACCCGGGGGGCTGTGCCCCGGCCGGGACGCCGCGCCGCAAGCCCGCCAACCAACGGCGGCCCAGGGCCGAGACCGTATTGATCCACTTGTTTGCCATATTCCCGTGCGGCGCCTACTCCACCTTGAACGGCTCCAGCGCCGCCGCTTTCCGCGCCGCGTCGTCCGCGGCGGGTGTGCCGTCCTCGTTCAGCGCGAGATCGACCTCCAGCACGCGGCCCGACTCGACGTCCTCGAATTTGCAGTGCATCCGCTGATTCAGATCGTAGCTGTACGTCACCTGGATCGGCCGCTCGGCCGCCCGGTCCGGCGGCAGCTCGAAGCGCTGCGTCGCGATCCGGTTGACGTAGGCCGGGTCGGTGTCCTCGCCCTGCGTGATCATGACCTCGACCCGTTTCTGGCCCTCCGATACCGTGTAGAACGTCTGGGTCGCCGCGCAGGGCAGCGGCGTGTTCTTCTTCAGGATGATCCGGTTCTGCACGATGCGACGCCCGGTTTCCCGGTCGATCGGGGCACAGATCGTCCCATAGCTGTGATTGCAGACGTCGGTCAGGTTGATGTCCTGAATGCCCGCGCGGACGCCGGCGTCCACGGCGTCGGGGTTCTGACGCAGCAGGGTGATGCCGGCGTGCAGCGCCGCGCCCATGGCCACGCACTCGTCCACGTTGATCGAGCATTCGGGCGGAAACCCGAAGATCTTCTCGAGATGCGTGCGCACCAGCGGGATCCGCGAGCTGCCGCCGACCAGCAGGACGGTGTCAACCTCCGAGGGCTGGACGCCCGCCTCGTCCAGGACCACCTCCACCAGCATGTCGGCCCGCGTCACCAGCGGCGTTATCGCCTCCTCGAACATCGACCGCGCCAGCTCCACGCGCATGCTGCCGGCCGGTCCGTAGAGCATCGTCTTGACGGCGGGCCGGCGGGAGAGCGTCTTCTTGATGTCCTCCGCCTCGTCCTCATACTTGGCCCGGTCCTCCTCGGAGCCGATCAGATCGGTGCCGAGCTTGTCCTTGTACATGGCCTGCAGGATCTCGAGCACCTTCTTGTCGAAGTCGATGCCGCCGAGGGCGTGGTCGCCCTGGGAGCAGAGAATCTCCATTTCCAGGCCCTTGACGTCCATCAGCGTGACGTCGAAGGTCCCACCGCCGAGGTCGTAGACCAGGACCCGTCCGGAGACTTCGCGGCTGGTCGCGTAGCACAAGGCGGCGGCCACCGGCTCGTTGACGATGCCGACCACGTTGAAGCCGACGGCCGTGCCGGCGTCCATCGTCGCCTTGCGGCGGATCTCGTCGAAGTGAGCCGGCACGGAAATCACGGCGTCGCGGATCTCCCCGACCTGGGCCGCGCAGTCCTGCCGCACTTTCTTGAGGACCAGGGCGGACAGCTCCGTGGCCGTCCAGTCCTTGCCGTCGATCGGGACCCTGTAATCCGGGTCGCCCATGTGCCGCTTGACCCAGCGCACGGAACGGGCCGGATTGATGTGCCGCGAGTTCAACGCCTCGACGCCCACGCGGATCACGCCGGGATTGTCGTCATCGAAGTAGATGGCCGACGGCGTCAACCGGTCGCCGTCCGCATTCGGAACGATCTCCGGCTTGCCGATCGCATTGAGCATCGCCAGGGAGGTGAACGTTGTCCCGAGATCGATACCGACGATATTGCTCATGGTTCTCTCCTGCGTACCATCACTCACCGAACCTCATCAACCATAGACCTTCACTTGGGCCATTCGGACCACCCGGTAGTTCTCATCGTCTATCAGGTACCGGTACCCGGGTCGGATGACCCGGGCGATCTTGCCGACCTGTTCCGGCTTCTTGGCCGGTTGCTTGTCTTTGAGGGCTTCCGCCGTCTTCTCCTGCCCGTGGAACTCGCTGTTGACGTCCGGGCGGAACTGCTCCACCCCGCTCGACTCCAGCGCGAAAAGCAGCTCGTTCTTGATCTCCTCCAGATGGCTGATGGCGCCGTCTTCTCTCGGCAGATCGGCCAGACGGCCCTCCAGGTTATCGACGCAGCGAATCACCCGCAGGCAGAACGTGCGGATGATGCCCCAATCGTAACCGTCCTGCAGCTTCTCGACGCGATGCTGCTGGCTGGCCGCATACTCGCGGATGGCCGAAACCTGTTCGGTCAATTCCTTGAGGGTATTGCTCAACGGCGCCGACTGCTCCCGGGTGGCCTGCTGGACGTTCTGCGCCACCTGCTTGAACTCGGCGATCTGCTTTTGCAGATCCTCCGTATGGACCTTCAGCGTGCTCTCCACCGCCGCGGCTCGATCCTCCTCCGGCGGTCGTACGGTTGATCGTTTCATCGGATGCTGCTCCTGTGGCCTGTTCGCCGCCGGTTCGGGAGTCCCGTTCCAGGACCACTGCGCTCCCGCCGACCACCCATCCCCCGACGCGGGGGCATCGGTCAGCAGGACGGCGACGTCATCCATGGCGGCATGCAGGACCGGCGCCGCAGGGCCCGTCCGCGGTGCCGGCCAGGCAGGTTCGGCCGCACCTGCACCCGTGCCGGAGGAGATCACATGGAAGAGATCGTCGAGGCCCGCCAACGGTTTGGGGTCCGACTCGCCGGAGGTCTCCGACCGGGCCAGCACCTTTCTTCTCTGTCTGGGCGGCTCCTCGGGCTCCGGAGCGGCCACGACCGTCTCGGCCGACTCCTCGTGGAGCTCGATGTCCGTCAACTCCGCCGCGCTCGGATCCGTCTGCGCCGCCGGCTCGGACGAACGTCGGAACACTGCCCGGATGCCCCGGCCCAGGAGCGACAGGAACCAGAGAATCGCGCAGCCGCCGAACAGAACGCCGCCAATGGATAAGCACGTCATGGCGACGGTTCGGGCCGTCTCCATCTGCTCTTTGTGTCTCTTGTATTGCTCGACCCGGCTTTCCCAGCCGCGGCCGTAGAGGAAATCCGCGATATCGCCGGGGTGCATCTGTCCGGCCGCCAGCTTGTCCAAATCGGCACGCAGACGGGCCTGCTGCTCCTGATCCAGTTGCAGGGCCGTCTTGCTCTTGCGCTCGTTGTCCAGCTCCAGCACGAGTTGGTTCTGTTGTTCGGGGCTGAGCTGATACCAGCGCCCGTACTTCTCGAAGTAGTTCTGCGCCTCCAGGGCGTCGGTCGGCACGAGACTTTCCGCCCGGCGATACTCCTCTTGTGCCTCCCGGTGGAGCCACCCGTAAGCGGCGCCTCCCGCCAGTAGAAACACCAAACCCAGAATCGCACACTTCTGAAGCATGTTCTACATCGACCGGAGTCGTCCCCAATCCCGACTATCGCACTGGGGATGCTCCCTTCAAATTCCCTTGGAACCAATCCGTTTTCTTTTCGGCTGTCCGCCGAAGCGGATTGAGGAGTTCTCAGACTGCCTCCTAAAACATAAGAAATGCCGGCAGCGGACCCAAGACGGCCGTCCGCCGGCGGCCGGCAGGAAAACGAAGGACGCCCGGCGCGGGTCTGATAATGTGGCCTTTGGGAAAGTCCGCCATTTCTTGTACAAACCCTCTTGCAATTCGAGACGTAGGGAGGTAAACTACGTCTTGCGGCGTGCGGCACGCACGACTCCCCTTGGGCTGAGGCCCAACGGGGTATCTGGGTGATTAGCTCAATTGGCAGAGCATCGCACTCTTAATGCGGCGGTTGAAGGTTCGATTCCTTCATCACCCATCCGTTCATTCTCGGACAATCCCCCTGCGCTCGCGGAAACGAGCATTACCGACAGAACATCGTCGGCGTCATACTCGAACGGGCCGGCATCCCACTGAACCCTTACCTCCCCGGCCGCAGGGTCTTCGACA
>VGYL01000149.1 GCA_016872975.1 Planctomycetota bacterium | reverse complement strand
TGCCCAAATCGGTTATCAGACACATAACAGATCGGCAAAAAGGCCCCTGGAAGCCCAATTCTTCGACTATTCTCTGCCAACATCATGAGGTACGACCAAATCCACCGGAGGGCCGAGAATGCCGCAACGTATTTTCATAAGCTACGCACGGGAAGATGATGAGCCGTTTGTGAGACGGCTGCACAAGGACCTCAGCGAAGCGTGCTTTGAGGTCTGGTGGGATCGCGTTTCCCTGCCGTCCCGTCAACTCACCTTCTATCAGGAGATTGCCGATGCGATCCGCTCGCACGACCGCCTCATCCTGATCGTCGGGCCTAGAGCGGCCGTCTCCGACTATGTCCGCCAGGAATGGCGCTGGGCCCTTGAGTTGGATAAGCCGGTCATTCCTATCCTCCGCAAGGGCGATTACACGCACATCCCCGGCGATCTGAGCCTGCTTCACTACGCGGATTTCCGCGACGACGCTCAGTACGAAGGCCAACTCGCCAGGCTGATCGAGAACCTCCGCCTGCCCGAACCGCCGCTGGGCGCCCTGTTCGGCGTACCGAGCCTGCCGCCACACTTCCTGGCACGCCCGGAACTGCTCCGCCGTGTCAAGGAGGCCCTGTTCCTGGACCTGCAAAAGCCCGTAGCCATCACCGGTGCCGCCTCACGTCTCGGCTTACATGGCATGGGTGGTATTGGCAAATCCGTGCTCGCCAGCCTACTTGCACGCGACGCCGAAGTGCGTCATGCCTTCCCCGACGGCATTTATTGGCTGGTGTTTGGTAAGCACGCTGATCTCGCCGCAATCCAGTGCAAGCTGACTAAGGGGCTTGGCGGGAATTACGCGCCCAGCGGCCTCAAGCAGGGCCGTATCAGGCTGTCGGGGCTTCTGTCGAACAAGCGTGCACTGTTGATATTCGACGGTGTCTGGGAACCTCGGCACGTCGACGCGGTTTGCGCCTTGCCGGAGCAGTGTCGTGCAGTTGTCACAACATATAACGCTTCGCTCTTAGGTAAGCGGAACAGACATGGGGTAGGACCGCTCACGGATTCGGAAGCGGCCAGACTTCTCGCGAGTTGGGCTCAGGTCAGTGTAGAAGCAGTCCCGTCGGCCATCGTGGAATCGTGTGGGCACATCCCCCTCGCGCTCGCAATCTGTGGGGCAATGGTGCGAGGTGGTATGACATGGAGTGAGTTGGGCCGTGCACTTGTGGAGAGGCAGGAGCAGTCTCTAAGTGACCCGTCCGCGAGTGTCTTGAGGTCAGTCAGAATTAGTTACAATGAGCTGACCCCTGAACAGCAGAAGCGGTTCACAGAGCTTTCTCTCTTCTTGGATGGCGGAACGGTGCCAGAGTCTGTCCTCCTCGATTTCTGGCATTCAAATAGGGGATTGACAGATGAAGAGGGCCGTAACCTCTTGCTTCTTTTCCAAAAACGTGCGCTTCTGTCGATAGAAGCAGAACTGGCAATGCTCGGCTGTGATTCTGTCCGGAACGTCTCACTTCATGAGACCCTCCTCACGTTTGCAGCCGCATGTGCATCCGAATACAGGCATGACGGAGACTCTCCGCCAATGGTAGGAGCCCGCGATGGAAACGCGCGGACGGCAGGGGATCTTGCTGAGGGGATCAGAGCCTGTACTGCTGCAGTGGAGCAGCAGAAGGCATCCAAGGACAGGATTAGTGCATCCAAAGAAACCGCCACATCTGGAAAGCCACCTCCGTCGGGGCATGGTTCTGTCTCCGCTTCCTTGATGGAAGATGTGCAATTCACCGTCTTTCGCCCGCAAGTAATAGCCCCTGAAAAATGGTACTCGTTGCTTGCGTTCGCTCACTTGCGCGAGCGCCGTCCAGACGCGCCTGCCGACGAACCCGATCCACTCCAGGAAGTTCACCGTCAGGCCTGCCGTGTATTGGGCGAAGAGATGCAGGGCTACCGTCTTGTCACACAGGACAGCACCGAAGCTATTCCCGTCGAGGAGGAACTTACCTTCCTTCCTGAGATCCCGGGCATCGAGTTCAATCCGCCACGGGCCGTGTTCCTCTGGATCGAGAGCGTTCATCGGCAGGACTTCCGCCTGCGTGCCACACTCGCCATGGATGGGCAGACCGCACGCGGTCGTATCAGCGTGCTTTTTGGCATGCGGATTATTGCCGATGTGCCGCTCGTGATTCGCGTGGATTCTCAGTTCCGATGTCCAGGCGGTGCAGCCCCGATAGAGACTGTAACAGCGCGGCCGTATCGCAAGGTCTTTGCTTCTTATTCCCATGAAGATGTGGATATTGTAGATGAATTCGAACGTATTATCACAGCGTGCGGAGACCAATACCTGCGGGATTCTCTAACCCTTCGTGCCGGCGAAGTCTGGAGTGACCGACTATCCGAGATGATTCGAGAGGCCGATGTCTTCCAGCTTTTCTGGTCGCGTAATTCGATGGTCTCGACGTTCGTGCGTCAGGAATGGGAACACGCCCTCTCGTTAAACCGGCAACACTTCCTTCGGCCAATTTACTGGGAAGAGCCTTTTCCAGAAAACAGAGCGTTATGCTTGCCACCGGACGCGCTTCGTCGACTGCATTTCCAGAATCTAAGACGACCGAGAGGACAAGCAGGGGCACAATTGTCCTCCGAACATCCACAGCCATCCCAACGAGGTCCCAATGCCAACGATATGCTGCCGTGGGAATGCCAGAAAGGTGTGTCGCCAAAGGCTACCGCCAAGACGCTGCATACCCTGGACGGCCATGAGGGTTGGGTGTTTGCAGTGGCGGTGACGGGGGATGGGCGCTATGCGGTCTCCGGCTCGTTGGACCAGACGCTGAAGGTTTGGGACCTGGCCAGCGGCAAGGCTCTGCATACCCTGGGCGGCCATAAGGGTTGGGTGTTTGCAGTGGCGGTGAGGGACGATGGGCGCTATGCGGTTTCAGGTTCGGATGACAAGACACTGATGGTCTGGGACTTGGCCTCGGGCAAGGCGGTTCAAGCCCTGCGCGGCCATAGGGGTAGGGTGGTTGCGGTGGCGGTGACGGGCGACGGACGCTATGCGGTCTCCGGCTCGTTGGACCAGACGCTGAAGGTCTGGGCCCTGGCCAGCGGCAAAGCGCATACCCTGCGCGGTCACGAGGGTGAGGTGTGGGCGGTGGCGGTGACGAAGGATGGGCGCTACGCGGTCTCCGGCTCGTCGGACACGACACTGAAGATCTGGGACCTGTCGAGCGGACAGGTTGTAGCGAGCTTCTGCGGGGAAAGCGCCTTCCGCTCTTGCGCTGTCGCCCCAGACGGCCGCACGATTGTTGCGGGCGACGCGTTAGGTCGAGTGCATCTTTTGCGGCTGGAGAATATGCCTTGAGGAGATTCAAGATGAAGAAGCGAAACGGGAGGGAATCGGGCGGGTCTGAGTGTTCGATGGTGCTGTACTGCTTGTTGCGGCGGGGGGCGGCGGGAGGGGGTTCGGAGTTCTTGCTGGTGACGAAGCAGGGGTATCCGACGTTTCCGCCGACGAAGTTTCGGGCGGGGGAGGATTTGTATTCGGCGCTGATGCGGCCGATGGAGGAGGATCTCGGGCTGCCGGCGGGATGCTACTTCCCGGAGGAGGAGTTGCCGGTGATCCCCAACGCGGGCGAGAGCCTGCGGTATCCGGGGTTGTCGAAGCAATGGTATCTGTATCCCGTGGTCGTCTCTCTTACGGCCGAGGGGATGGCGAGTCTTGCGAGAACCGTGGCCGAACAGGGGCCTCTCCACGATTCGTTGCGGCCGGTGTGGTGGTCGCTGGAGGAGGTGCTCCAACGGGCCGAGGAGCCGAATGTGCGGGCCATCGCGGCGCATCTGCGCGACAAGCCGACGGAGTTGCTGAAGAAGCCCCCGGCTGAGCCTTCCATGGAGGCCCTGGCGTGCTCCTGGGCCGCTCAACATGGCGGCGGCGTGCGGGTGGTGAGGGCTGCGGATATTCGCCGGATCATCGGCGCCGGGTCGCGGGCGTTCAACCTGCGCGTGGCCGACCCCTATCTGCCGTACCAGAAGCAGGGACTGGGCTTCACCTGGAGCTTCTTCACGCCCAGGGACACGCAGGATGTCCACGTGCACGGGCTGCCGGCCGTCGAGATCTACGGCGTGCTGGCGGGCCGCCTGCAGCTCTGGTACAAGCCCATGGATCAGCGGGGCGTGCGGGCCTGGCGCTGCCGGACGCTCAACCCCGGCGATTGGGCGGAGGTGGAGCCCTTGAACTGTCACTTCGCCTGCTGGCTGGATCGCGAGGGTCTGGGCACCGTGATCAAGGCCGCCGGCAGCGGCGAGCTGGCCGGCGTCGGCCGGCTCGGCATCTCCGGCAAGACCACCTGCAAGGACTGCAACGTCCAGCGCCAATGTCTCCGGCCGCCCGAAATGGCGGAATTGCTGGACGCCTACCAGAAGCCCTACGCCGAGCGCGACTACCGCCGGATCGCCACCCTCGCAGAGTCCGCGATCCAGCGAGAGGAACGGTAGCCTTGGCCCGGGCAGGCAGATCCGCAGCCGCGAACGTTCCACGGTTGCAGTTGCGCCAGAAGGAACAGAGCGCTCCCCGCTGGCTGCGCCCCCCCTGCGGCCGATGTGCGAGAGACCTTCTTCCCGCGCTATCGAGACGCACGGGGACTGCGACCTTGGCCTTCTGCGACTAATTCGGTCCCCGCTCCGACGGCACGGAAAACGGTTGTCACCCCGTGAATCCTATGGTCTTGCCCGGAAATCCGACCCGACGTACAGGCGGCGGACTGCGAATTCCGCCAGGAGCGGCCGATCTATAAGCACAAGCAGTACAAGCACTTATGACTTCTCCCGTAGCGTCACGGACCCCGCTCACACGGCCCCCCCGCGCCCGTGGGGAATGCGGATGTCATCAGGCACGGGTACGGCAAGACCTCCGGTTGCACCGGCAAGCGGAAATGAATCATGCCAGTCGTTGTAACCGATAATCACAATGTGACCACTATGGTACGGACATGCAAAGAAATAGTAACAACGCAACATGTGGCACTTGAAGAAAGCAAACAACTCTGTCATAATTCCATCGACAGTGGTTCTTGGGAAAAGTGAGTAGATTATCCATTTAGGTAAAGCAGCCGGAGCGCGGATGTCCGGCAATGAGTATGAAACACACGACCGATCTCCGGATTGTCGGTGCCGTGGCATCGACAAGACCAGGGGAGCCCGCTCTCCCAACCGTAGTACAACGCGCGTGGGGTCCTCTCCGATCCTGCCTCTCGACCGTCACCCGTTTCCTCGGCCTCGCCTGGCCCGGCGCCGCCGTGGGGCTGGCCGTGGCAATCGTCGCGCTGCCCGCCTGTGCAGGCTTTTGCCTGAAAACCGGTCTTGGCGCCATCGCGGATGTGTTGGGTGGGTTGTTCGTCGGGACGATTCTTCTCGTCGCCGCAACGTCGGTCATCCTGCTAGGCTTGGCCGTGGTGAGGCGCATCCCGCTACGACTCGGGGCACTAATCGGAGCCACGATGGTCTGCCTGATCCAGGTGGGGCAGGCATTCGGTTTCTCGACATCCCTCGCGCTTCGCCTCGGAGCCCTGCCGATCGTGTCCTTCGGACTGGCGGGCGCCAGCCTTTCGGTTCTCCTGCGGCGCGGTTCCGCGCGAGTCCGACCCGCGGGTCGTCTCGCGGCCGCGGGAGTGCTGTTGGTCGCGGTCGTCGGGGTCGCTGCCTGCCTCCATTGGCTGGCGGCTCCGGGCATCGATCCCTGCGTGGAAAACACCCGACCGGCGGCAACCGGCCCGGCAGTCTCCATGGACGCCCCCAATCCATCTCAGAAGGGGCCCTATCCGGTCACCACCCTGTTCTACGGTAGCGGCACCGATCTCCGTCGTTCGGAGTACGGCCCCACGGTCGATCTGCAGACCGACACCGTAGACGCTTCACCGTTGCTCACACCCCTCCCCAGCCGATTCGATTCGTGGGTGCGCCGGAGGTTTTGGGGATTCGAACCCAAGTGCTTTCCGCTCAACGGACGCGTCTGGTTCCCCAGCGGCACGGGGCCGTTTCCACTGGTCATGATCCTGCACGGCAACCACCGCATGGACGAGTTCTCCGATCCAGGGTTCGCTTACCTGGGCGAGTTGCTCGCGAGCCGGGGATTCCTCGTGGTGTCGGTGGACGAGAACTTCCTCAACGAGAGTTGGCGCGGCGATCTGGGCGAAGAGCACAGCGTTCGTGGCTGGCTGCTCCTGAAACATCTCGAATGGTGGCGATTTTGGAATGCCCAGGAGGGAAATCCCTTCCACGGCAAGGTGGACATGACGAACATCGCCTTGATCGGCCACTCGCGCGGCGGGGAGGCGATCGTCCATGCCGTGCGATTCAATCAACTCACACGTCACCCGGACAACGCCAAGATCGCTTTCAACTTCGGCTTTGCGATCAAGACCCTGATCGCGCTCGCCCCCACGGAAGGCCTCTACCGTCCCCGCAGCCCGGCGAGTCCCGTCGAAGATGTCAATTATCTCATTCTGCAGGGCAGCCACGACGGCGACGTCAGGAGCTTTGCCGGCATGCGACGTTACCAGCGGATGCAATTCACCGGCCACGTCTATCGGATGAAAGCAGCTCTGTACATTTACCGTGCCAACCACAGCCAGTTCAACACCGCGTGGGGGCAATGGGACAGAAGACGGCCGCTGGGATACCTGCTCAATCGCAAGTCACTCCTGAGCGGAGAAGACCAGCGCACCATCGCGCAAGTCTATATATCCGCTTTCCTGGAGGCAACTCTCCACCACCAGTACCTGTATGTGCCCATGTTTCGCGATCACCGCCGGGCGGCTCACTGGCTGCCCGATACGATCTACGTCAGCCGGTTCCAGGACTCCGATTTTCGCACGATCGCCGATTTTGACGACCCGATCGAGGTCACGGAGACCACGCTCCCGGGCGGTTCGCAACACGGGGAGCATCTCGAGACCTGGGAACGATGGGAGATGATGACGCGTCTGGGCACGCCCCTCAACGACCACGCCATCGTCCTCGGTTGGAACGTGACCGGCCCTCCCTCGGGCACCGCCGCCCCAAGCCCCCGTTACGTGATCACCCTGCCGCCGATTTCCGCCCTGAGCAAGTGGCTCCAGGAGCGGCTGACCTTGTCTTTTTGCCTGGCGGACACGGGCCGGCGTGGCGGGCCAACCTCGGGGGGAAGTCCCGCAGGCGCGCATCGCCCCGGTCGCGGCCGGGTCGGCAAGGCGAACGTCACCGATCCCAACGGAGACGAAGCGCCGATCGACATGACGCTGGAGCTTGTCGACGCCGCGGGCTGTGCGGCCAGACTGCCGTTGAGCCACTACGGCTTCCTGCCGCGAGCGATCCAGGTGACCTTCAGCAAATGGCCGCACTGGGAGCGCAACTACTTCGGGTCCCCGGTCGAGCCCGTTCTGCAGACCTTCGAGATCCCTCTGGACGATTTCGCCCAAATCAACCCCCAATTCAATCCCGCCCGCTTGAAGGAGATCCGGTTTCTCTTCGACCGCACGAAGTCCGCCGTCATCCTTCTCGACCAGGTGGGCATCACCCGCAACAAGGCCCCGAAGGAAGATTCCTGAGCGCCCGGAACCTCGCGAAAAATCCTGCGTTCCAACGTCCCAAAAAGCAATGATTGGCGAAATCCTGCCTGTTCTTCGACGACCCGCCGCTGTTCTTTCGCGTAGGGAGCAGCGTTGGATTTTGACTTCGGGCCGGACTTGCGGTATAATACGCGCATGCTTAATTGGGGTGGTTCACAGCTATGAACGAGCTATTCTTGACCATGTTCGTGATGCTTCTGTTTCTATTGGGCGTCACCATCAAGGCGCGGTGAGCCTCGAATCGACGATCCCGATCGAGGAGGGTAACCTGAATCGCGGGCCCGCCGGGCCCTGCCGGACGGAGACCTCGTAACCGCAGGACGAGGCCGCCCCTGCCCTACTCTGCCCTTGTCCCTCCCGTCCGTCGGACGCCCCGTCGTCCCTCTCCCGCAGACACCCCGTTGACGCGGGGACATCCCACGCTATGATGGCCTGCGGCTCCGCCCGCTTCCCGGGGACCGGCGGCCACGGCGGGACTGTCCCGCCCAGGGTGAACGGCAAGTCTTCGGTACATGGCGTGACACGGTCGGAAAGGATGGCATACGATGCAACAGATGAATCGACGGAGATTTCTCGCGGCGACGGCCGGGGTCATGGCTGTCCCGGCGCTGGCCCGCCGCGCGCCGGCCGCCGAGCCGGCCCGGCTCAAACTGGGCTTGATCGGCTGTGGCGGTTATGGCCGGGCCGACACCCGCGCGGCGTTCAAGGCCGGCGGCGTCGAGATGATCGCCCTGTGCGACGTGGACAGCCAGCATCTGACGAACCTGGCCGCGGAGGTCGAGAAGCAGCAAGGCTCCCGACCCAAGACGTTCAAGCATTACGAGGAGCTCCTGGCGACCCCGGGCCTCAACGCCGTCGTTATCGCCACGCCGCCGCAGTGGCACGCCCTGCCCTTCCTGGCGGCCGCGGAGAAGAATCTGGACATCTATTGTGAGAAACCGCTCGCGTACGACGTCCGCGAGGGCCAGGCCATGCTGACCGCGGCCCAAAAGAAGGATATCGTAGTCCAGATTGGATTCCAGCGGCGCCAGAGCCCGGCGATTCGGCAGGTGCGCGATTACCTGCAGCAGGGCCACCTCGGGCGGATCGTGCAGGCGGAGGCGCAGATTCACTACAGCGCGGGCCTGCGCGACACGACGCCCCAGGAGCCGCCGGCGTCGCTCGACTGGGACCTCTGGTGCGGCCCGGCGCCCAAGCTGCCCTACTCGCCCCAGATCGGCCACGTCTCCTGGCGTCTGGAGAAGACCACCGGCCACGGGCATCTCGTGGACTGGGGCATCCACCTGATCGACGCGACGCGCTGGATCCTGGGCGAAACCACGCCGCACACGGTCCAGGCCTCGGGCGGGATCTACTACTTCCGGGACAAGATCACCACGCCGGACACCCTCACGGCCCAGTTCGATTTCGCGACCTGCCCGGTCCTCTGGAAGCACCGCATCTGGGGCGCCCAGGAGTACACACCGGAAGTGCGCAACGGCATCTTCTTTTACGGCGAAAAGGGCACCGTCTTTGTGACCGACGACCGCTGGGTCGTTGTTCCGAAGGACAAGAACAAAGATCGCCAGGAGCACAAGGCCGCCGCAGACATGGGGACCGCCCACATGGCCGAGTTCCTCAGCGCCGTCCGCAGCCGCAAGCAACCCGGCTGCACGGTCGAGGACGGCTACCGCTCCACCACCACCGTCAAACTCGCGATGATCGCTTACGACCTGGGGCAGAAGATCGCCTGGGACGAAAAGTCGCAAACGATCGTCGATAATCCGCAGGCCGACACCCTGCTGAAGCGGCCGTACCGCACGCCCTGGAAGCATCCGTACGAGGCTTGACGCCGGCCGGAGGCCGGAAATCCGGAATTCGAAGCACGAAATCCGAAACAAATCCCAATGATCAAAACGCAAGGAAATTCGAAACGGCTCTCGCCTGGCGCGAGCGTTTGGGATTTTCTTCCGGTTTTCTTCGGTTTCGAATTTGTTTCGGATTTCGAGATTCGGATTTCGACTTTCATGCAGCCGGCATCCCGCGCCACGGCACCTGGACCCCCTTATTTGAAAGGAGAACGAAATGACGTATCGCCAAAGAACCTCGACTGTGTTGTTCGCATGCGCCTCGTGCCTGCTGGTGACGGCCCTGACCGTCGGCGTGCTCCTGGCGAGTGAACGAGCCAAGGAAAGACCGCAACGAAAAGCCCGTACGCAGCGCCAGGCCGCACCGGCCAGTCGCCTGCGCCTGGAGCACATCGGCCTGAACGTCGCCGATCCGGTCAAGGCGGCACAGTGGTACGTGGACAACCTGGGCATGAAGGTCCTGCGCGAAGGCCCGCCGCCGATGAACGGCCGCTTCATCGGCGACGCCGACGGCAACATGATGCTCGAATTGTACCACAATCCGCCCGACGCCGTGCCGAACTACGCGGCCATAGACCCCCTGCTGCTGCATATCGCGTTTCACGCCGACGACGTGGAAGCCATCCGCGCCAAGCTGATCGCCGCCGGCGCGACCGCGGTGGATGAGGTCACGACGACGCCGGCCGGCGACAAGCTCGCCATGCTTCGCGACCCCTGGGGCCTGCCCATCCAGTTCGTCCACCGCGCCGACCCGATGCTGCCGCTCAAGTAACCGACCGGCTGTTGGGAGTACCGCCTTATGAGTTTTGACGAACAAAACCGGTAATCCCAGATCACCCCTCGTTGGGTGCCATGTCTACACCTCGTAGACATGCTCGAGTCGATCAGCAGAACATGCCTACGCAAAGCCGTAGGCATGGCACCCAGGCGTTACCGAATTTGTTCGTCAAAACTCATTAGGCGGGTAAGACCGCGCAGCGGCTCAAGGCTTCGTCAAACGAAACCTCGGACGGCGGGTGGCATCGCCAAGACCTCCGGCCTTGACGATGGTTTTCTCGCGTGCGGTCGAGGCCTCGTCGAGGGCCTCAACCATCGTCAAAGGCAGAGCCTTTGGCGATGCCACCCTCTACTACAAGGCAAAGATGTGTACAACAGTGAGGCCTCCTGCCCATGAGTCGCGGGCGCGATGCCCGGGAACGCCGCTGGCCCGAGCGGCTCTTCGCCGAAGGCCAATCAGGAGATCGGCGTTCCCGGGAACAAGCTGAAGGGGCCACCGCTGGTTTCGTGCCACGTCTGGTGTCCGACGTGACACCGGCGCCACTGCAACCGTAGAACGGTCCATGTCGGACGGCATGCGTCACGTCGTCGCCTGACCGCGTCATTGCGAGCGAAGCGAAGCAATCTCCTCTGCTACGGATTGGGATTGCTTCGTCGCTGCGCTCCTCGCAAGGACATACACGGAACCGCTCCTGCGGCTCTTGGGTTCGCCCTGCCGCGCCGGCGCTTGACACTTGCCGATCCATGGGGGGACGCGGTATCATAGCGGCACATGTGCAGCGGATAGAATGCGGAAAGGAGCCAGCTATGGCTACGGCGCAGAAAGACCCACGATTCTCCAACGACCCAAGGACCAGGATCAACCGCGG
>VGYL01000148.1 GCA_016872975.1 Planctomycetota bacterium | reverse complement strand
ACGGCCGTTTGCGTATCACCGGCGGCGACGAACGCGGCGCGATGTATGGCGTACTGGACGTGGCGGAGCAAATCCGCATGGGCACGCCCTGGAACAAGATCCAGGAACGTACGGTCAAGGCGCAGTTCGAGTTCCGCGCCGTCAAGTTCAATCTGCCGTGGGCTGCCTACCGCACCAGCCTGGCCATCGAGCAGCACGATGCCACCTGCCGCGATCTCAAATTCTGGGAAGCCTTCCTCGACATGATGGCGGAGAACCGCTTCAACGTGCTCTCGCTTTGGAGCCTGCATCCCTTCCACTATATGATTCGTCCGAAGAGCTTCCCGGAGGCATGCCCGTCCACGGATGCCGAACTGGCCGAGTGGCAGACCCTGTGGCGCGGCCTCTTCGCCATGGCAAAGGAACGCGGTATCGAGACATATCTCATCAACTGGAACATCTTCGTCTCACCGGAATTTTCGCGCGCCCACAACGTCGCTCCCTGGAGCGTGACGCTGAGCCACATCGGCGGGAAGGAGGATTTCACGGGTGAATTGGTCGAGCGCTACACCAAGGAAGTCGTGACGCAGTTGTTGAATGAATACCCCGATCTCACCGGGCTGGGCATCACGCTCGGCGAACGCATGGGCGGCATGACGCCCGATGAGCGGCGCGCCTGGCTCGACAAGACGTTTTTCGCGGGCATCGC
This sequence comes from Planctomycetota bacterium, assembly GCA_016872975.1. Classification (GTDB taxonomy): domain Bacteria; phylum Planctomycetota; class Phycisphaerae; order Sedimentisphaerales; family Anaerobacaceae; genus PLanc-01. The sequence continues at coordinate 10,422 of VGYL01000148.1, read as the reverse complement.
CGAGGCCAAACGGCCGGCCAAATTTGTCTATCGCGCGCCGCTGTCGGCGGGCACAGGTTCGGGTGGATCAACCAGCGAGGAGAACGACCGCCGTTCCCGCGCCCAAATTGAATCGCTCACCAACAACATCACCGGGCCGGTTTACGTCGAATTCAAACACAACTGGTCGCACGCGCACTCCTCGCCCGATTTGTTCCATGTCCACGGTGGCCCGCTCTCCGATGGCTATTGGAATCCGCTGCCCACGCGGCACAAGGTGGTCTGGACGATGCGCAACGAGGACATTTTCGTCCTGCGCTGGGGGCAGCCGGATTTTGTGCGCGAGTTTGTGCAACGGCAGGAGACTCGGGACTACGTTGGCGGCGCGTTCATTGGTTCGGAGTGCTACATTCCAGCGCTGGATTTCATGAGCAAAGAAGGCCCGCATAAGAACTGGCAGTGGGCGTTCCAGCGGCAATGGCTGTTCTACACCGTCTGGGGGCAACTGCTCTACGATCCCGCCACGCCGGATTCAAAATTTGAGGCGATGTTCGACGCGCGTTTCGGCAATGGCACGGGCAAGGATTTGCTCACCGCATGGAAACTCGCCAGCAATGTCCCGTTGCGTTTCGCCTCGTTTCGCAAAGGCACTTGGGACGGCTCGCTTTACACGGAGGGTTTTCTCTCCTGGACCGACCGGGAAAACAGCGCGCGCAGTTTCTTCAGCATTGATCGGCTCATTGATCATCCCGTGCTCGACACCAAGCGCTACATCAACATTCAAGATTATGTGAAGGCTGGGTGCGCGCCGGACGGTGTGATGTCGCCCCTCGAGCTGGCCGCGAAACTGGATCAAGATTCCGCCACCGCGATGAAATCCGTCGCGAAGCTGCGGGTGCTTGGCACGACATCGCCCACATTAGAGTGTGAACTTGCGGACATCGAGGCGTGGTGCGCGTATGGAAATTATTTCGCCACGAAACTGCGCGCCGGCGTGGCGCTGGCCACAGCCCGGGCCAAAGGCGACGTAGAACAACAGCGTATCGCCGTGGCTGAACTGGAGAAGGCGCTGGCTCATTGGACACGTCTCGCCCAAGCGACGGAGAAGTTCAATCAACTGCCCGTGCCGTCCAACTGGCGTCAGCCCTTTTCCTGGACAGTGCTGATCCCGGATGTCGAGAAGGACATTGAACTCGCCAAAGCGCCGCTCGCCCGATGAGAAAGTTCTTGATATGAATCCAATTAACATGACACGCACGTTCACATTGTTCACCGCGCTACTCTTGGCGTCGCTGGCTAGGGCGCGCGCGGATGGCGGGCTGGTGGTTTATCCTCCGGTTCCCGGTCTGGCGGCCTCGGAGCATTACAAAGTGCGGGTGCGGGCGGCGGATTCCAGCAACGAGTGGCAAAGCGCCTTCGCGTGGGAGACGATCTGCAAGTCCGTCGAACAACGCACGGACAGATACTTCGATCACCTGGCGGGCTGGACGCACACCTATGTGAATTTTGAAACCGCCGGAGCCGGCCAAGGAGTCCCTTTGGATCGAGGCGGAGTCGGGGACGCTCAGCAAGCCGCTGGCGATCTACGACGATACGGCAGCCTCCGGCGGCAAGTACCTCAGCACGGAGAACCTCGGCCTCATCGGGGCCCGCCTGGACGGCGTGGCGAAATATGCGTTCACCGTCAAGGGCGGCACCTACGCGATTTGGGGTCGTGTGATCGAGCCGGCGGGCGGGGGCAGCAACTCCTTCTGGGTGCGGCTGCCGGGCGCCACGCTGAATACCACGCCGTTGCCCGCCAATGACGGGTGGATCAACTGGAACTTCGCCGTCGGCACGACGTGGCACTGGGACAGGATTGCCAACACGGATGCCGCCAACATCCCGGTTCGCTACACACTGCCGCCAGGGACTTATACTCTGGAACTGGCCTACCGGGAAGACGGCGCTCGGCTCGATGCGATCGTGATCACGAATGCCGCCGAGTAAATCCGGCGGTAGTGTAGTCCGGATCGATCTGTTTGCGCTGCGTCATCGCGCATGAAGAAGTCTGTAGCCGTCGATTGGGGTCGCCCTGTGGGGGCCGTGACGGGCCCCCATAGGGTTCGGATGAGATCCTGGAAAGGAGTTGCCACGATGTCTGGGACGCCGAGGAAGACGGCGGGTTTTACCCTCATCGAACTGCTGGTGGTCATCGCCATCATTGCTCTGCTGATGGGCATCTTGATGCCGGCCTTGAGCAAGGCGCGAAAACAGGCATGGAGCGTCACTTGCGGCAGCAACCTCAAACAGGTGGGCGTGGCCGCCAACCTGTTCGCCCAGGACCACGAGGGCAAGATCCCGCGTGCCGATGATTTGAAGCTGCTCAGCGGGCATACCCACGAGGAAACCACCCGTTGGTTCAAGGCCTTCATGCCGTACCTGGCTCAGAGCGTCGTCAACGGAGACTACCGCAACGTGAACATCTATCGCTGTCCCGCCTATCCTGAGAAGAGACAGACGCTCAATTTCGCCGTGAACGGTTGGAAAGATGGGAGCGTTCCGGTTGTCGGGTTGACCCGACTTCTGGACATCAAGCAGCAGGGAGAGAGGATCTACCTGGCGGACTTTGAAGACTGCACCCCGGAAAACGTTGTGACCAAAGAGACGGACGGCGGCCTGATGCGAGCGGACGTCTTCATACCCAACCACCTGGGGGCTTCCAACGTGCCCTACTCGACCTGGGCGGGTCGGCGCATCGCCCAAAAACGTCACCGGGAGGGCTACAACGCTCTGTTTCTGGACTGGCATGTCACATACGTAAAAGTAGATCCGGATGATCCCGAGTTCAAGCGGCAAGAGATCAGGATGTGGAGGATCTCTAAATAGATGACCGTCAGACAGAGAGAAAGGGAAACGGAATGAATCGACGTGAGTTTGCCAAGAGTGCGCTGTTGACGGGGATCGGGGCCGGGGTGGCAACGGAGGTGCGGGCGGCGGGGTCGAATCCGGGCGGGGAGTTCTACCGAGAGCCCGAGAAGAGATTGCCTGTGCGGAAGTTCGATGTGGTGGTCGCCGGGGCCGGGACGGGGGGCGTGGTGGCGGCGATTGCCGCGGCCCGGCAGGGGGCGAAGACCGCCATTGTCGAGGTCAAGGGGTATCCCGGCGGCACCGCCACCGAGGGCGGCACCGCGCTGCATAGTTTTTACAATCTGTGGAAGGCATTCCCGGAGGTCAAGAAGACGCAGGTGGTCCGGGGGATTCCCCAGGAGATCATCGATCGCCTCATGAAGGTCGGCGGCTGCTCCGGCCACGCGGAGATGCTCGAGCGGTACAACTACGATTCGGTGTGCACCGCCATCGATACGGAACTATACAAACTCGTCACGTTCGAGATGCTCGTCGAGGCGGGCGTGCAGGTCTTCGTCAATACCCTGCTGGCGGGTGCGATCATGGATGGCTCGCGGGTTCGCGGCGTGATCGTCGAGAGTCGCTCCGGACGCGAGGCGTTCTATGCGAAGTCCTTCGTGGACTGCACCGCCTACGGCGACTTGGCCGCGTACGCCGGGGCGAAGTACACCGAGCCGAACGACTATTCCGTCTGCAACAGCGTAGGCATCGGGAACGTCGATATCGATAAGTACTATGAGTTCTTCCAGGCGAACAAGCTCTCCGGCCAACTGGCCAGGGGCATGCGCAGCGGCCGGGCGGACCAGATTGTCCGTGCGGGAGCCGATACCTCGGCGATCAATGTGCCCGGTCTGGCCGAGGCGGCCAAGGCCATCGGCATCTCCTTCATCACCACGACCGTCCACGACAACTACCTGATGTTCATCAAGTGCAACCTCAAGCTGCCGGTCAGCCCGACCAGCCGGGACGAGGTGGCCAAGGCCGAGCTGGAGATCCGTAAGCGTATGGCCAAGGCGGTTGAGCTGTTCCGCCAGTATGTCCCCGGTTGTGAGAAGGCGTTCATGGCCCGCACCAGCCCGAAGCTCTGCATCCGCCGGGGCCGGCTCATCGAGTGCGACTATGACATCTCGCTGGCGGACGTGCTCGAAGGCCGGCACTTCGACGACGAGATCATGGTCTACGGTTTCCACGAGTCCGCCCCGCGGCTCCAAATCAAGAACGGCGGCACCTACGGCATCCCGTACCGGGCCTTGTGCGTCAAGGGTATCGAGAACCTCTACGCCTGCGGCATGATGATCACCTCCAACCGCGACGCCCACATGTCCACGCGCAACACCGTCTGCTGCATGGGCCAAGGCCAGGGGGCCGGCACCGCCGCAGCCCTCTGTGCCGTGCAGAATCTCGGCGCCCGCGACCTCCAGCACGCAGCCCTGCGCGAGGCCCTTACGAAAGGCGGCGTATATCTGGAGAGCTAAAGGGCCGGCATGCCTCCACCGGATTCACGTGCCGGCAACAGGGCCCGGCGAAGATGGACACACCTCTCCAAGTGGATCAAGAGGACTATGAATCGTCGAGAGTTTGATGGGAGCGTTGCGTTGCTGGGCGATCGATCGCGTCCTGGCGTGGTTCAGTTCGCACGCCTTCCGGAGGTTCTTCAGTGAGGAGTTGAGTCATGAAAAAGAACTTGATAGCACCGTATCCAAGGAGGCAGTCCAATGGGGCAGAGAACAAGGTTAGGTGTTGTGATGGCCGTGGTCGTCATGACGGTATCCCTGAGTTGGGCTACGGTGGTGCCCATCGACAGTGTGGTGGCCCTGTCCGCGGACAGGTCGCTGCCCCAGGTGGATTTTGCCGTGACAGAGTTGCGCACGGCCCTGACCACCGCAGGGCATGCCGTCACCGTCACCGGTCTGGATGGCGTACCGAACGATGACGTCCCCACGCGCATCGTGATGGCCGGCCGAGAGCAAACTGCGATTATCGACGGCATGCGTCAAGAGGGCGCCAGCGCCTCGGCGTTTCTGCGCGCCGAAGGCTTTAGTCTGCGCCGGACAACGTCGCAGGGACGCGTCACCTACTGGATCATCGGGGCGGATGCCGCCGGGGTCATGTACGGCGGCCTGGAATTGGCTGAGGTTATTCGCATTGCGGGATGGGAGGGCGTCGAGAATGCCGATCAGAATCCCTACATGGCCCTGCGGGGTATCAAGTTCAACTGCCCCCTGGATGAGCGCACGCCCACGTACCACAACCACAATGGAGACTCCCAGCGCAAGAACGTCCTGGTCATGTGGGACATGGCGTTTTGGAAGGCGTATATCGACGACCTGGCCCGGTTCCGCTACAACTACGTGTCCCTGTGGACCCTGCATCCATTTCCGTCCCTGGTCCGGGTGCCTGGGTATGAGAAGGTGGCCCTGGACGATGTCCGGAGCACGACTCAGACCAAGAAGATGACCATGGACCAGAAGATCGAGTTCTGGCGGGAGGTGATGCGCTACGGCAAGAATCGCCATGTGGATTTCTATGTGGTCACGTGGAACATCTTCGTCGACGGCAGCAACGGGCAATACGGACTCACGGACAAACACGACAACGCCGCGACCACGGACTACTTCCGTAAGAGCGTCAAGCAGATGTTCTTGACCTACCCAGACCTGGCCGGCATCGGCCTGACCACGGGTGAGAACATGCCCGGCATGAGCACGGCCCAGAAGGAGGCGTGGGCGCTTGCCACCTTTGGCCAGGGGGTCCTGGACGCGGCCGCGGCCCAGCCCGGGCGCAAGATGACCCTGATCCACCGCCAGCACCAGACCGGTGCTCAAGAAATCGCCAAGACCTTCCAGAGCCTGTTTGAAAACCCAGACCTCACGTTTCTCTTCAGCTTCAAGTATGCCCAGGCCCACGCCTTCAGCTCCACGGTCCAGCCGTTCTGTAACAAGTTTGTCAAGGACATCGGCCGCCTCAAGACGATCTGGACCCTGCGGAACGATGACAACTTCTACTTCCGCTGGGGCGGCCCCGACTTTGTCCGGGAGTTCATCCAGAATATCCCCTACGACGTGTCCCGTGGCTTCTACTATGGCTCGGACGGATACGTCTGGGGCCGGGAGTTCCTGAGCACGGAGCCTGAGACGCCTCGCCAGCTCGAGATGGACAAGCACTGGTACCACTGGATGCTCTGGGGGCGCCTGGGCTATGATCCGGCCATGACCAATGACCGGATCATCCAGATCCTGGGCTCTCGATTCCCCCAGGTCCCGGCCCAGGACCTGTTCACCGCCTGGCAGGAGGCCTCGATGGTCTATCCCATCACCACGGGCTTCCACTGGGGGAATCTGGACTTCAAGTGGTACATCGAGGGCTGCTTCAGTGAGCCCGGCCCCGCCGAGACGGCCAGCGGTTTTCACGACGTCAACCGCTTCATCACCCTGGGTACACACCCGGGCACGGACTACGTGAAGATCCCGGACTACGTCAATGCCGTGGTCGCGGGCAAGCAACTGGCCGGAACCACGCCGATCCAGGTCTCGCAGCGGCTCCACGGTCACGCTGACAAGGCTCTCCAGATCCTGGACCGGCTCCCCAAGGTCACAGACAAGGAGCTCCGCCTGACCCTGGGCGACATTCGGGCCATGGCCTGCCTGGGCAAGTACTATGCCCACAAGATCCGCGGCGCAACAGAGCTGGCCCTATACCGGAAGAACCGGGACCAGACCCATCAGGCCGCGGCCGTCCGGGAGTTGACCCAGGCCGCGGAGTATTGGGATCGCTACACCTCTACGGCCCTGGTCCAGTACACCAACCTCATCCTCCTGAACCGGGTGGGCCTGTGTGACTGGCGCGCCCTGACTGCGGAGGTACGGAAAGACGTCGAGATCGCGCGAGGGGCCACCGAGTGATGCGGTGAAGATCATTGTCACACTGGATCCATTCAGGAATCGCTTGAGAGCGGACGGGCCCTGTCAAGTCGTGGCGGTGACGGTGCATGAGTTGAACGAAGAGCACCGAATGTCTACCGAAGTACTGCTATCCCAACTCCTTGTGAGGACACAATCTTGAGCGAAAAAAAAACCATCCCTCTGGCCGATGAAGAGGTCTATCGAAGGTTCATGGGTCTGCCGGTCTTCCTCTGCCTGGCCATTGCCAGTGCCGCAGCATACCTGGATGTACTGCCCAAAGGACTGATCGGCGGGATGTGCCTGCTCTTGCCTCTGGGACTCGTGCTGGAGAGGATTGGAGCACGGATACCTGTTCTGAAGGACTATCTGGGGGGGCGCCGCTATTGTTGATCTTCGTGGGCGCAGGCTTGGTCTACTACAAGGTCCTCCCGGAGGCCACCGTCAAGACCCTGGGGTCGTTTATGAAGGACACGGGGGCCGACTTCCTGAATTTCTACATCTGCGGCCTCATCGCGGGGGCGATCCTCGGCATCAACAGCAAGTTGCTCGTCAAGGCCGGCATCCGGTATGCCGTGCCCCTGGCCGCCTGTATACTGGCCTCCTGTGCGATGGCGGCCGCGGTGGGGCCCCTGATGGGCTACCACTGGAAGGACAGCATCTTCAACATCGGACTTCCCATCCTCGGCGGTGGGATGGGCGGCGGGGCAGTGCCCATGGCCCAGATCGTCGAGAAGCAGACCGGCCGGCCCATGAAGGAACTCTTGTCGGTCTTCGTCCCTGCCCTGGCCCTGGGCAATGTCCTGTCCATCATCGCCGCCGGCCTGCTGGACCGGCTGGGCAAGAGGTTCCCGCGTCTGAGCGGCGACGGCGAGATCATGCGGGATTCCGGGATCGTGAATGTGGAGCCCAGGGTCGAGCTGACCGTGTGGAACATTGCCATCGGCCTGGCCGTGTCCACGGCCCTCTTTGCCCTCGGCAGCATCGGCAATCGCTATGCGCCGGACATCCACGGCCTGGTGTTCACGATCCTGGCCGTCTCGATTCTCAAGGTGGCGGGCGTGGTCCCGGAGTATATCATCGTGGCATGTTACTCCTGGTTCCGGTTGGTCGTGAAGGCCTTTACCTGCATCGTCCTGCTGGCCATCGGGATCGTGTACACGGACATGGGGCAGGTGATCGGCGCGATCACGCCCACTTTCATCGTCCTGTGCACGGCTGTCGTGCTGGCCGCTGTGCTGGGGGCCGGGTTTGCCGGCATGCTGGTCGGATTCAACTTCGTGGAGTCGGCCCTCACTGCGGGCCTGTGTATGACCAATATGGGCGGCACCGGCGACGTGGCCGTGCTTTCCGCCGCCCGCCGCATGGGCCTGATGCCGTTTGCGAGGTTTTCCACCAGCATCGGCGGCGGGTTCATCATCATCCTGTGCGGGGTTCTGATGAAGGTATTCTATGCCGCCTAGTCACCTGTCCATCCCCTTTGGAAAGGAGACCCTGGACATACAGGTCCCCTGCGAGTGCGTGACGCTCCGCATGAAGGAGATGCCCACCCTCGTCTCGTCCAGGGACGAGATCCTGCGGGCCCTCCAACGCCCGATCGGATCGCCGGGACTGTCTTCCATCCTACGCTCAAAAGGCAGGCCCGTCGGACAGATGACCGTGTGCATCACGGTCTCGGACATCACCCGGCCCGTGCCTTACAAGGGCAAGATGGGACTTCTGGGGCCCCTCCTGGAGATCGTGGAATCCGCCGGGGTGGCAAGGGCCAACATCCTGATCCTGGTGGGCAATGGCATGCATCGGGCCAGCACAGCCGAGGAGAGGGTTTTCATGCTCGGGCCCGAGGTCGTGGATCGGTATCGCATCCTCGACCACGACTGCGAGGACGCCTCCAACCTGGTCTTCGCTGTCCGTACGGCCCAGGGGACGGAGGTCTACGTGAACAGGCACTTCCTCCAGGCGGACTGCCGCATCGTGACCGGCCTGGTGGAGAGCCATTTCATGGCCGGTGCATCCGGGGGGCGCAAGGGCGTCTGTCCGGCCCTGGTCAACACCAGAACCCTGGAGCGGTTCCACGGCCCCCGATTTCTGGAACATCCCGCGGCTACAAACCTGGTCCTGGACGGCAATCCCTGTCACGAAGAGGCTCTAGAGGTCGCGCGCAAAATCGGCGTGGACTTCCTGGTGAACGCGACCCTGAACAGTCAACTCCGCATGACCGGGGTCTTTGCCGGCGACCTGGTGGAGGCCCACCTCGCGGCCTTCGAGGTCATGCGGGCCTCTGTAGAGGTCCCGATCCAGGAGCCATTCGACATCGTCCTGACCCACGGCGGATACGTGGGCAGGAACCACTATCAATGTGCCAAGGCCGCGGTGGGGGCCATGCCCGCGGTCAGAGACCAGGGCATGTTCATCATAGCTGCCAATAACTCCGATGCAGAGCCGGTCGGATCCCTGGAGTACAGGACCCTCCTGCATCTCTTCAAGATCCTCGGGCCGGACCGGTATGTATCCGTGTTGAATCACCCGGACTGGGTCTTCACCAAGGACCAGTGGCAGCCCGAGGTGTGGGGCAGGCCCCTGCGTAAAGTCGGGCCGGATGGACTGATCTACTGCGCACCGCAGATCCGTTTGGAGGATCGCCGGATCCTCCCGGGCCTGAACGGCTATGACCTGCTCGACATGAACCACCCCTTCGAGTCGGACAAGGACAAGGCTACTGCCATGGTTCAGCAGGCCGTGAATTACGCGGTCTCCCATCCTCGCTTCCAAGAGACACGACCTACGATGGCCTTCATCGAAGAGGGGCCTTATGCGATTCCCATTCGGAAATAAGGATGCAAGATACCATAACGGATGAGGCCCCAGGCCCTCAGGAAAGGGACAACGAATGAACGCTCTGGATCAAGCGCGAGAACTGCTCAAGGGATTCAAGGGAGATGCCTATCTCTACGGCAACGGAGTATTGAAGGACGTAGGCAAGGTGGCTGCAAAGGCGGGCAACAAGCCGGCCCTGATCTACACCGACTTCCCGGGTGTGGACGCATATGTTGAGGGGATTCGGGCCTCTGTCCGGGAGGCAGGGCTTTCGTTGGGCGCCGTGATCGAAGGAGCCAGGCCCAATGCCCCGCGAGAAGACCTGGCGCGGATCGCCCAGGAATTGACCCGGGCAAACCCGGACGTGATCCTCAGCTTCGGCGGAGGCAGCACGATCGACGCAACCAAGGCCGCGGAGGTCTTGAGGACGCTGGGAGGAGGAATCGACGACTACTTCGGCGTGGGTCTGGTCACGAAGAAGCTGCAAGAGACAGGCAAGTCCCTGACCCCACATGTGGCGATCCAGACCGCAGCCAGCTCCGCAGCACATCTGACCAAGTACTCCAATATCACAGATATCCGGACAGGCCAGAAGAAGCTCATCGTGGATGAGGCCATTGTGCCTGCGTATCCGATCTTCGACTACACGGTCACGCACACGGCCCCCCCGGCGTTGACCTCGGACGGGGCTCTCGACGGCATCGCCCACATCCTCGAGGTCTTCTACGGCGCGATGGGAAAGCCCTACTACAATACGCTCACCCAGATCGCCGAGAGCGGCATTGGCATGGTGGTCCAGTATCTACCCATACTCCGCAAGACCCCACGAGATCCCCAG
>VGYL01000147.1 GCA_016872975.1 Planctomycetota bacterium | reverse complement strand
TGGCCCGAGACGCCAACGCCCGTGGAAAGGGTCCAGCCATGCCGAAGCCTATGACGGCGCTCCAGGTCCTGGTTCCCGCGGCAGGCGTGAACCGCTTCGGGGACCTGGTCTGTCCCGCCTGCCGGGTCCAACACATCACGCCCGCGGGGATGCTGGTCGTGCCGGGCACCGGCTGCTGTGCGCTGTGCCGGGCCGCGTTTCGCGTGCCCCCGCGTGTGGCCCGCGTGGCGAATCGGCGGCAGGCCCAGGCCGATTGCCGCCAGGCCTGGAGCCGGGTGGGGTCCTCCTGCGCCGCAACGCCCGCGGGCGCCACCGCCGGCGGGAGGTTCCGCTGATGCGCGGTCTGCGGCGCGCGGTCGCCTGGCTGCTGTTCGTGCCGGTCTGCGTCCTGAGCCCCGCCCTGGGCGCCGCGCTGTTGGACTGGGGCCTCCGCCCGCCTACCTGCCCAAAGGGGACCTCCGCTACCGGGCCGGGTAGGTTTCGAACAGCCTGCCCCACTTGGTCGACGCCGCTTTTTCCTTCTGGATTCGCCTGCCCTGGAGCGGCCACCAGACATAGTCATGGTACAGGTAAGAGGCGATGATGAAGCTGTACACCAACGGAGTATGGAAGAGCAGCTTTTGCAGGAGCTTGAACGGGCCAAACCACAGGAGATCGCCTGCCCTGCTGGCCGCGTTGTCGCCCACCTGGAACCCGAAGTTCACACCCGAGATATCCTCGCCCCGGATCTCGATTTCCTCGATGCGGCCGGTCCCCAGCCCTGCCTCATGGGCCAGGCGGATGAAAGGAAGGGACATGGGGTCGAACCCCATCATCCTGGCGGCCACGGCGTCGATGGCCACACTGTCCGACCCGGCCAACAGGTAGTCCTTCTCCACGGGGATCATCGTGCGCGGGCCCGGACCGGACCCACAGAGGGTCCCATCCATCACCGTAAAGATCCCCGTGTGGATCTCTTTCTGAATCGCCAGCAGATCCACCAGCGTCTCGTGAATCCAGGCGTGCGCGTAATGCCGTTTCGTGTCGAGCAGGCCGCCGAACGCATTCTTCATCGCCCCGGTGGTCGTCGTGTAGATGTGCGTCTTGACCGTGGGCAGGTGCAAAACGTTCTTCCCACAGAAGTACTGGGGAATTCGTATCCCCTTCGGGAAGATCCGGTCCAGAACGCGCATCTTCGTCCGGGGCTCGTACACGGTCCAGGCCATGTCCTGCGGCCGGAAATTGCACAGCTCGCGAACCTGGTATTGGCGATAGACCGGTCCCAGCCGGTTGCGACGCAGCCCCTGGAACGGATCGGTCACGACGGTCCGATTGTGCACCGCGACGAGATCCGCATAGCCCGCGGCACGAAGCCCTTGAATGACCCCTTCCAGTTGCCACGGCGTCGTGTTGGCGCTGAGAAAAGGCAGATGCCAGGAGATGTTATCCTTCAAGATGGTGGTCTTGTCCTGGGGCAAGAACCGGGTGAGGCCCGCCGCGTGCATCAGCTCCGCCACATCGGGCAACACGCGCTCGGGCGTCGTCCGCAGCACCGAGACAATCGACTCCCTCATCGAAGTTCCCTATTCCAGATCGTAGGCAAAACTGCAAACGCCAAGCGCCAAAGCCGCGTGGCGCGGAAGCACCAAAGCCGCGTCGCGCGGAAATTCGAAATCCGAAACCGCGCGGCGCGGAAATCCGAAATTCGAAATTCGAAATCCGAAACAAATTCCAAACGGAAGAAAACGAAGAAAATCCAAAACGGGCAGAGCCCGTCCGTGGTTTTGGTCATTCGAATTTTGGATTTTGAATTTGTTTCGGATTTCGGATTTCGAATTTCGAATTTCCGCCCCCGGGGCGGTGTGTTTGAGATTTGGAATTTGGAATTTGGTGCTTCCATCCGCGGCGTATTCGTCGATGATCGCCTTGGCGACGTTGTTGATGGCATCGCGGCTGAGGCCCTTGGGACCGTTCGACAGAATGGAGAACAGATAAGGGCCCGCGTCGGTCAGGCAGACGCCGGACAGGGCCCGCACCAGGCTGATATAGCCGGTTTTCGCGTGGACGCGGCCCCGGTACCGCGTCTCGCTGAAGTACTTGTCGATCGTGCCGTCCTCTCCCCCTACCGCCAGAGAGACCCGGAACAGCTCCCAATGCTTGCTTCGATACAGGTCCTGCAGGATCCTGGAAATGGCAGAGGTCGTGAGCCGGTTGTTGCGGCTGAGGCCGCAGCCGTCGTCGATGACGAACTCCTCCGGCGGGATGCCCAGCTCGACCAGATACCGGGCCATGCGCTCGCGTCCGCCGGCCCAGCCGCCATTCCGCCGGTCGGGTTTGCGGTGCGCGTCGATGGTCTTGAGCAGGGCCTCCGGCACCAGATTGAAGCTGTCCGTATTGGCGCGGCGGAGACAGTCGGTCATGGGCGTGGTAAATTCCACCAGCGGCTGGAAGGGGCCCCCGGAACCCAAGCCGGCGTTTTCGAGGAAGGCTCTCTCGATGAGCCGGCCTTTGACCGTAATGCCGGCCCGGACGAGATGCTCCGCCAGGACGAACCCGAAGAACGCGGCCGGCTGCTCAATGGCCACGCGGAACGGACCTTCCCGCGTGCGGCATCGGCCGTAAACCACGATCTTGTTCGGCTGGCCGGTCCGATTGGCGCCGATGGCGCTGTCGCCTTCAACGACCGGCTCCACCTCATTGACGATCTGCACGAAGCCGGTATTCGGCTCGACCGCGACCGCCACGCTGCTGCCCAGATTGCGCGCAAGGACCTCGATGCAGTTGCCATGGAAATTCAGCCCGCTGATCTCGCAGGCGTACCATTTGTTGTGATCGCGGGGGTGCCAGCTCGGATGCACCCGCTGATCGTCGAAGACTCCCGTATCGACGACGAGATCGTTGACTTCGGTGACGCCCTGTTCCTGCAGGGCCTGGATGATCGTGGCGAAGATCCAACCGTTCTGCCGGGCGTACCGGCCGTCCGTGCTCTTGTCGCCCAGGAGCGGATCGCCGCTGCCGATGACGACGAGGGCGCCATTCTGCCGGCCGACCCTCGTCCGGTACTCGAAATTCGGCCCCAGGTAGCGCAGGGCAGCCGCGGTGGTCACCAGCTTCATGTTGGAGGCCGGGATCAGCGGCTTATGGGCGTTGTGGCTGTAGACGACGGTCCCCGATTCCGGCTCGACCACGTGGATCGAATAGTCGTTGCTGTCCTGCTGCGGCCCTACTGCTTTCTGGATCCGCGGCGCGAGCGCGGCCAAGCCGACGCTGCCAGGACACAGGATCAGCGTCCAAAGCACGAAGCAGGATAGGAAATCCGAAATTCGAAATCCAAAGCCGCGCCGCGCGGAAATTGGAAATCCGAAATGCGAAATCCGAAACAAATTCCAAACGGAAGAAAACGAAGAAAATCCAAAACGCCGGCCGGCCAGCCGGCACGCCAGAGCCCGTTCGTGGTTTTGGTCATTCGAATTTTGCATTTTGAATTTGTTTCGGATTTGGGATTTCGAATTTCGAATTTCCGGCCTCCGGCCGGCTTCGGATTTGCCTTACTTCAGCGCCGCCGTGATCTGGGCCATCGTCACTCCCAGAGTGGCTTGGGCGATCGGATCGAGCTGCGCGTCGCTGCCGACAAAGTGGAACGTGCGATGCGTGTGCAGCAGGCTCTGGCCCGGGGCCAGGGCCGCCGCCGGCGAGGAGGTCTCCAGCTCATAAAACGGACCGAGGGGCTTGGCGCCCGGGGCGGGCGGCCCGTCGTTGTATGAGTTGACCACGTCTCCCCGGTACGGCTGGTCCTGGATCTGCCACATGGAGTTGACGTAGTCCAGGACGTCCTGGGGCTTGTTGTACTGCACGAGTGTGAGCACCCCGTTGATCGCGTCGTAGCTGCCGAGCACGGTCTTGGCGCGCTGGGGCGCCAGGCCGATCTTGCTGCGGTACTGGCCGTCGCCACTGAAGAACAGGACCCCGTCCCGGACCACGAGCCGCTCGGGCGGAACCTTCCCGAAGTAGCTGTCGTTGACGATCGGGCCCAGCCGGTCTTCCGGACCGGTCACGAACGGGACCACCACCGTGACTTGGGGCGACGGGTTGAACATGCCCAGAATCCAGATCGAAAGCAGGCCCGTCTCTTTCTTCCAGGGCTCTGGGCCGAGATTCATGATTTTGTTGTTGGATTCGTAGGCGACCAGCTTGACGTCCTTGCCGGCGGTGACCCCGAGCGCCTGGAGGGCGGCGGCCCGCTCCAGGATGCGGACTTCCCGCTCCGCGCGGAGATCGAAGACCGTGCCGGAATAGTTCCTGAGTTGCATGGTCTTGCGCAGGACCGCGGCTTGCTTGGTTTGGGAGACCAGGTCCCAGGCATCCGTATCGATCGCCGCCGGCGTGTACCAGTGCTCCAGATCGAAGGGAACTCCCTTGGCGAAGAAGATGGAGAACTGCCCGCCCTCGGGTCCCAGCCAGAAGCGGTCTTCGCCGCCGTAGGCGTTCATATGCGCGACGGGCTGGCCCGCGGCCACCAACTCGCGGTTGATCCAGCCGAAGCTGTAGCCGCCCGGGCCGTCGGCCGTGCTCGTCATGACCCGGCCCTGCATCTTCGGCAGCACCGCGACCCGGCCTTGGCCGGACTTGTCCGTCAGGACGATCACGTCGGTGTGTTTGCGCAGGAAGGTCATGTCGTTCTGGAATGTCTGCTTGCCGCCCCCGGACGCGACAGGCTGCCTTTGGGTCCCCTTCTTCCTGGCAGAGCCGGCCATGGCGCCACTGGCCAGTATCGTCGCGATCATCAACCCCAGCGTCATTGTCCTCGAACTCATCCTCAGTCTCCTTGCACTCGTTCGTCGTTGGTCATCGACCAGGCCCCAGACCATCGACGGCCAAGATAGCCCATCGCCCATCGCTTGGCAAGCCTTACTGTTCGGCAGAAAGAACAACCCTTCCTGGGGTTCTCCGTTTTGGGATTGACGCCCGGGCCGGGACGGGTATAATGTCCAAGTGGTGTTTCCTGACGAAGATGGTATAGGTTCTGTCGAGAATACCCGGCGTGGAGACGAGGTTCAACGTCTTTGAGATCCTGCAGATCGCCGAGCAGATAGAACACAAGAGCGCCACGTTCTATCTCAAGGCCGCCGAGCTATTTGCGGACGCCGACCTGCGGGACCTGCTGTACCGGCTCGCCGCCTGGAAAGCCAAACATGAGAAGCTCTGGGCCCGCATGCGCCAGCGCTTCTCCGAGAAAACGGGGGAATTCGGCACCTTCGATCCCGACAACTACGTGCTGTCCAATCCTCAGGTGATGTCGGGCCTGACCGCGTTCGGCACGCGGCCGGACGGGACCGAGCGGCTGACGGGCCGGGAAGACAAACGCCAGATCCTCAAGTTCGCGCTGCGGCGTGCCAACGAGGTGGTCATCTTCTA
This sequence comes from Planctomycetota bacterium, assembly GCA_016872975.1. Classification (GTDB taxonomy): domain Bacteria; phylum Planctomycetota; class Phycisphaerae; order Sedimentisphaerales; family Anaerobacaceae; genus PLanc-01. Next base: position 5,720 of record VGYL01000147.1, on the reverse strand, counting down.
CGGCGGGCTGAAGGACTTCGCCCGCGACCCGGCCAGCGCCGACGCGATCGACCAGATCATTCGGGAGGAGAACCGGCAGGCGCAGGTTCTTCGGGCCGAATTGCAGCAGGCGTAGCGGCCACCGCCGCGGCGGTCTGGGGCCGGGAGAAATCGCCTGCCATCAGGTCGGTCAATGGCCGGAACGTATCAAACTGCATCAGAACGATCCGGATCGCCGCCGTGATCGGCGCCGCCAGAAACATCCCCACGATCCCCCACAGCAGGCCCCAGAACGATAGCGCCAGCAGAATCGTGACCGGGTGCAGGTTCAACCCTTCGCCCTGGAGTTTCGGCTCGATGAGATTCCCCAGAATGTTCTGAATCAACCCCGGAATCGCCACCACGAGAATCACGGGAAGAGTGAACTCGGGCGACGGGTTGAAGTCTTGGCCTGGAGGGGTGTACTCTTTTCCGAACTGAACCACGGCGATGGGAATCGGCAGCAGCGTCGCGATTACCGAGCCAATCGAGGGAATGAAGTTGAGCAGAAAGGCCAGGACGCCGAACATGCTGGCCAGTTTCAGGCCGATGATATTCAGAGTCGCCCATACCAGCACACCGGTCACGGCCGAAACGGCGATCTTGATGCCCATGTAGCGTCGGATTTTCTGCGCGATATCCGTGTAGACCTGCGAATGCTCGGCCCGGGGATTGCGGCCCAACAACATGAAGAGGACAAAAATGACCACGAAGAAAATGCTGGAGATCATGCCGAAGATGGTCCCCACGGCGGTGGTCAGGATATTGAAGATGTAGTTCCTCGTATCCCGGACCATCTGCTTGGCAACACTCTGCCATTGGACCCTCAGCGGCGCATCCAGTGAGACCTCCAGAATCGCGTCTTCGATCTCACTCGGGTCATTGGGCTCTTTCGGAGGCGCCGACCAGGGAACGACATCAACAACGGCCGGCTGGGCCGTGTCTTTGATCAAAGGGAACAGCGCGAACGCCTCCGGCTGCGGTTCCTTTTCGACCGGCTTGGGCTCGTTGGGTGCCGCAGGGGATGCGGGCTCATTGGGCGCGGCAACGGGCGGCACCTGAGGCTTCTCTGGTTCGAGGTAGGTAAGCAGACGGTCGATCTCCTCGAAGACCCGGTCGGCCATCTTGTCGAAGCTCTTGGCGTAGTCCGTCGCCGTATAAGCGATCGTCCGGCCCACTTGTGCCAGACCCAGGGAGACCAGAGCGATGAGGATCAACACAATAAGTAACGTGGTGAGCAACGAGATCACGCGCGGAAAGCGGAGCCATTTGACCTGGAAGTCCTGGATCGGGGAGACCAGGGCCACGATGAACAGGGCCACGACAAAGGGAATCATGATGGCCCGGGTGTAGATCAAGGCGGCCGCCAGCGCCACCACCGCCAGGATCACCAGCGATACCGTCATTACCCAGTTCGTCTCTTCTCTATGCTCGTGCGTCATACCGGTCTTCCCTGAGACTTCCTTAGCGACAGCGAATCAGCTTCTCGGTGTCGAGCGCCACGTGGGGCAGGCGCCGGCGGAGGTCTTCCACAAACCGCTGGCCATCCTGCCAGTATCCGGCGGTGGGTTTCAGACTCCCGTCCAGCGCGATGAAGTACTCGTTCATGCACTCCATCAGCAGCTCGCGGAGGTACTTGCTGACCATCGAGGCCAGGGCGACCGGCAGATAGCGGTCGTCGGCCCCGACTGCGAAGCTCAGCCGCAACTGCCGGCCGCCGGCCCGCAGCTCATAGGTGCTGACTTCGGTCCCTTCCTCCACGATCCGCAGGTCCCAGCCGGGGAAGCTGCGCAGCAGGTGCTCCCGGTAATGGGCCCGCCCCCCCTGCCGGTCCACGTGTACCTGAATCACCTCGTCCGAGAATCCCTCTAGGAGACCCTGAATCAACTGGGTCACGGCAATGAACAACACCTGCGACTTGTTCTTCACCCGGCCGACCAGCGTGTTGTAGTAGGCGACATCGAGACAGCAACTGCGCAGATGCACCAGTTTCGCCCCCCGGGCCTCCAAATCCCCGGCGAACACGTGCGCAGCGATCTTCATGTCCGCCGGCCCCCGCGACAGAGGGCACTGCTCCATCTTCTGGTACCAGGGATATTCCCGCAGGCGCGGCAGGCAATCCGGACACAACGACGCCAGGAGTTCCGTCAGATGGGCCGGCTCTTTCCCCCAGCACTGGAGCACGGCCAGGACGGTGCGCTCCAAGTGGCCGAGGCCCTCCTCCCGGTGGTACGCCTTCTTGCTGTCGGCGATCAGCAGCCGGCCGCCCAGATGCTTGCGCGTCTTGCCGACGCTGCGGGCGAGGGCCTGCCAGAGGTCCGCTTCCAGGAGTTCCGGCGGGACGGCCAGCGCCGTGCACGAGACGACCAACGGCCCCAACAAAGGCCCGAAACCCGCCTCATCTATCCCTGCCAGAATCGCCACGCGTGCCGCCTCTGCCTTTCCTGATCCAAGCTACGGTTCCATCCGGATGCGCCGCAAAGACGCCACCATCCACACGGTCGTTCATACCGCAAACGCCGGGGCTTGTCAATGGAGAACCCCTGTGCTACACTGCCCGCAAAAATCACTGCCGGTAAGGAGAGAATCATGGTGATCGTTCACGTGCACGTGCATGTCAAGGCGGACCAGGTGGAAGCGTTTCGGGCCGCGAGCGTGGAGAATGCCAAAGAGAGTGTCCGGGAGCCGGGCGTGGCCCGCTTCGATGTCATCCAGCAGCAGGACGATCCGACGCGGTTCGTGCTGGTGGAGGTCTACCGCTCCGCCAGCGATCCCGCCCAGCACAAGGAAACCTCCCACTACCAGAAGTGGCGCGACGCGGTCGAAAGCATGATGGCCGAGCCCCGCTCCAGCGTCAAGTATACCAACATCTTCCCCGGCGCGGACGGCTGGGACTACATGAACGTGTGAAGAAAGTAAAAAGTGAAAAGTAAAAAGTAGAAAGGGAAGAAGCAGAAGAAAGGTGGCTGCGCCTGGGTTTCTCGCTTTTGCCTTTTTGCTTTCACCTTTTTCCTTTCTTGTCTTGCTCTTGCTGGAAGATCTATGAGATTTGAGTTCTCCACCGCGGGCAGAATCATATTCGGTCCGGGCGTTGCCGAGCAGGCGCCCGACCTAGTTGCCGGGTGCGGCCGGCACGCTTTCCTGATTCTGGGCGGGACACCCGACCGGTTCCGCCGGCTCCTCGATCCACTCGCCGCGCGTGGGATCGCGTGCGAGAGTCTTCAGGTCCCGGGCGAACCGACGACCGACATGGCCCAGGAGGCCGTCACCCTGGCGCGCCGGGCACAGACGCAAGTGGTCCTTGCCATTGGCGGGGGCAGCGTCCTCGATGTGGGGAAGGTCGTCGCGGCGATGCTGACGAATGGCGGCGCGTTGACCGATTATCTCGAAGTCGTCGGCAAGGGACGGCCTCTTCAGAACCTGCCGGCTCCGTGTCTGGCCGTGCCGACGACCGCCGGGACCGGTGCGGAGGTCACGTACAATGCCGTCCTGGGGGTCCCGGATCAGCAGGTCAAGGTCAGTATCCGCAGCGCGATGATGGTCCCGCAGTGGGCCATCGTCGATCCGCTGCTGACCCATTCGATGCCGCCGGAGCTGACCGCCAGCACCGGCCTGGATGCCTTGACCCAGTTGATCGAGGCTTTCGTCTCCAACAAGGCCAACCCGCTGACGGACGGCCTCTGCCGCGAAGGCTTGCCGCGGGCCGGCCGGTCCCTGCGGCGTGCATTCGAAGACGGTCGCGACGCCGGCGCTCGCGAGGACATGTCGCTGGCCAGCCTCTTCAGTGGTATGGCGCTGGCCAACGCCAAACTGGGGGCGGTCCACGGCTTCGCCGGGCCGCTGGGCGGAATGACCGAAGCCCCGCACGGCGTCATCTGTGGCAAGCTCCTGCCCTACGTCATGCAGGCCAACGTGCAGGCGTTGCAGGACCGGGCGCCCGGCTCCCCGTCCTTATCCCGCTTTGACGAAATCGGCCGCATCTTGACGGGCCGAGGCAAGGCAGGCGCCGCCGAGGCCGTTGCCTGGATCGAGGATCTCTGCGCCGTTCTTGGTCTGCCGGGACTGCGCCGGTACGGCCTGTCCGAAAACGACTTTCCCGCCGTGGCCGCGAAAGCCAGGAACGCCAGCAGCATGAAGGGCAATCCCATCGAGTTGAATGACGACGAACTCGTCGCGATTCTGCGGCAGGCCATCGACTGATCCTGCGGGCATCAGGCCTTTTGTCATCAACGATCCGCTCAAAGGCTAAGAGGGTAGTCCGGCGGCAGGGGCCGGAAGGCCCTGGTTCGTAGTGGCGTCGTCAGACGCTATCTCTATGCTCTTACGAGCACACTACAAACGGGTCTGGCCATTCCCAGTCTGGAAGACCCGAGGCTGCCACCCGGACACGAGTTATGGGCACGGAAGACTCGATCAGAATCGGAAGGCCCCGATAGCCTCGCCAGGAGTCATCGCACCGCGCGGGATTCGCCGTCGGGTTTGGCGATCTCCCGGAACGGGACTTCGACCTGCTTGCTGTCGACGAAGACGACCACCGTGCCCCGATTCTTGCGAACGCGCTCGACGATGCCCTCCCGCCGGAACGGGACAACGTAGACGCTGTCGCCCCGGCGCAAAGCCCCGATGAACTCGCTGTGCCGTTGGGCCAGCGGGGTGCCAGCCGCCAGCTCGGCCACGCGCCCGGCGAACCCCTGGGCCTTCTGGCTCCAGAGGCCCGGGGCGTTCTGCATCTCGGCGGCAAACTCCTCTGTGATCCGGCGGACCGCCTGCATGGAGTTGTCGATCTCGCGGTCCGCCTGGTCGCGCAGCCGCCGGCCCTCGTCCTCGATCCGCTGCAAGCGCTCGGCCGCCTCGGACCGGACCGCGCCGGCCTCGTCGAGCAGCGACTGGGCCTCGGACCGCTTGCGCTCCGCCTCCTCCCGCGTCGCCTGGACCTGGTTGATCAGCTCGGAGGTGCCGTCCGATTCCGTCGCGAGCATCGCGCCGGCCTTGCCGATCACGTCCTTCGGCATGCCCAGACGCTGGGCGATTACAATCGCGTTGCTGCTGCCGGGCGTCCCGATCAACAGGCGATACGTCGGCTTGAGCGTCTCGGTGTCGAACTGGACGGAGGCATTCTCCGCCCGGGGCGCGGTGTAGGCGAACGATTTGAGCTGCCCCAGGTGCGTGGTCGCGACGACCTTGCCGCCCTCGTGCAGCAGCTTCTCCAAAATGGCGGTCGCCAGGACCGCGCCCTCGATGGGATCGGTCCCGGCGCCGAGTTCATCCAGAAGGACCAGCGTACTGGCGTTGGTCTTTTCGAGAATCTTGACCACCTGGGCCATGTGGGCGGAGAAAGTGCTCAGGCTCTGCTGAATGCTCTGCTCGTCGCCGATATCCGCGAAGATCTGCCGGAAGACCGGCACGCGCGAGCCGGCCCGGGCCGGAAGATGCATCCCGCTTTGGGCCATGATGGTCAGCAGTCCGAGGGTCTTGAGCACCACGGTCTTGCCGCCGGTGTTCGGCCCGGTGATCAGGAGCAGATCGAAATCGTCGCCCAGCCGCACGTCGATCGGCACCACTTCGTCGGTCAACTGTGTCACCGGGCAGTCCTTCTGCCGGGCGATCAGTTGCAGCAGCAGCGGATGGCGGGCGTCGCGCAGGTGCAGCGAGGCGCCGGTGTCCAGATCGGGCGCGTTCATGCCGTAGGCGAGGCCAAACCG
>VGYL01000146.1 GCA_016872975.1 Planctomycetota bacterium | reverse complement strand
GCGCGGCAATCTATCCTCCCTCATCTCGGAGCCTGTAAAACGTAGCAATAGAGCCATCGTCGCGGGTCAGACCATCGTCAAAGGCAGAGCCTTTGGCGATGCCACCCCCTGTTGGGCAGTCTGTCCAACGGACACCACGTCGTCTCAGAGTGTGTGTGAGAAGCCAGCATCTTCTGGGTGGCATCGTCAAGCGGAGTCTTCGGAGCTTGGCGATGGCGGATTTCCCGTGCGCCGGACCATCGCCAAGGCCTACCGGCCTTGACGATGCCACCCTTTTCACACACCCTCTCAGGACTTGCGAAAAAGCAGCAGCAGGTAGACCGCCGGGAGGTTTCCGGGTATCTTTCGCGTTCCGGCGATTACCCGATCGTCGGTCGCCGGAAGCTGGCAAACGATATGACCAATTTTGCACGGGAGGCGTATATGGTGTGTATGAAACGGCATCTGAGTATTCTGTTAGGCACGATCATGTTCGTCTTACCGCTGCAGGCAACGCAGACCGCGGATGAGGTGGACCCTTATCTGTGGCTGGAGGAAGTGAAGGGCGAGCGGGCCCTGGACTGGGTCAAGGCCCGCAACGAGGCCACGCTGGCCGTGCTCCAGGCCCAGCCGGGATTCGAGGAGGTCTACGCCAAAACGCTGGAGGTGCTCGACTCCGACGTTCGCATCCCCTATCCGCAGTTCCAAGGCAAGCACCTCTACAACTTCTGGAAGGACAAGAACAACGAGCGTGGCCTCTGGCGGCGGACCACGCTGGCGGAGTACCTGAAGCCCGCGCCGCAGTGGGAGGTGCTGCTGGATATCGACAAGCTCTGCCGGGAAGAAGGCGAGCAGTGGGTGTTCAAGGGGGCCGAGGGGCTGTATCCCGACTATTCGCTCTTTATGGTCCATCTCTCGCGCGGCGGCGCCGATGCGGTGGTCATCCGCGAGTTCGACGCCGAGACGAAGCAGTTCGTCAAAGACGGCTTCTCCCTGCCCGAGGCGAAAGGCAGCGTCTCGTGGAAGGACCGCGACACGCTGTACGTCCAGACCGATTTCGGCCCGGGCAGCCAGACGGACTCAGGCTATCCGCGGATCGCCAGGCTCTGGAAACGAGGCACGCCGCTGAGCAGCGCCACGACGGTCTTCGAGGGCGAAACCAAGGACGTGTCGGTCGGTTGCCGCGTGGTCAATACGCCGGAACGGCAGTACGACGTGATCCGCCGCGGCATCACTTTCTATACGTCGCACAACTACGTGATCGAAGACGGCCGGCCCGTCAAGATCGACATCCCCGACGATGCGAACTTCGGCGGCTTCTTCAAAAACCAAATGCTCGTCCGTCTGCGGTCGGATTGGACTATCGGCGGGAAGACCCATCCGCAGGGCGCCCTGCTCAGCATCGATTATGACAAGTATCTCCAGGGCGACCGCACGTTCGACATTGTCGCCGAGCCCAACGAGCGCTCCAACGTCAAATCGTTCGCGCGCACGCACAACGTGCTGCTGGTCGATATCCTGGACAACGTCAAGAGCAGCCTGTACGAGTACCGCTACGAGAAAGGCCGTTGGGACCGGCGCAAGGTCGAGGCCCCGCCCTTGGGGACCCTGAACCTCGTCTCCACCGACCGGCAATCCGACCAGTACCTGTTCACGTACGAGGGCTTCCTGACCCCGACCAGCCTTTACTATGCCGCGGACAGCCAGACGCCGCGCTCGATCAAGCAGCTCCCGGACTTCTTCGCTCCGGACGGACTCGTCACGGAGCAGTTCGAAGCGGTCTCGAAAGACGGCACGCGGATCCCTTACTTCGTCGTCCGCTCCAAGCAGATGAAACTGGACGGCTCCAGTCCGACACTGCTCTACGGCTACGGCGGCTTCGAAATCGAGATGCTGCCCGCCTACGCGCCGGCCACGGGGATCGCCTGGCTGACCCAAGGCGGCGTCTACGTCCTGGCCAACATCCGCGGCGGCGGCGAGTTCGGTCCCCGCTGGCACCAGGCGGCCCTCAAAGAGAACCGCCAGCGGGCCTACGACGATTTCCTCGCCGTGACCGAGGATCTGGTAAAGCGGAAGATCACCTCGCCGAAGCATCTCGGCATCATGGGCGGCTCCAACGGCGGCCTGCTCGTGGGCGCGATGTTCACCCAGCGGCCGGAGTTGTTCAACGCGGTCGTCTGCCTGGTGCCCCTGCTCGACATGAAACGTTACAACAAGCTGCTGGCCGGCGCCAGTTGGATGGCCGAGTACGGTAACCCGGATCTCCCCGAGGAATGGGCCTACATCAGCAAGTACTCGCCCTACCAGAACCTGCGGACGGGGACAAAGTACCCGCCGGTCTTTTTCTACACGTCCACCGCGGACGACCGCGTCCATCCGGGCCACGCCCGCAAGATGGTCGCCAAGATGGAAGGCCTGGGCCACAAGGTCTACTATTATGAGAACATGGAAGGCGGTCACGCCGCCGCCTCGACCAACAAGCAAATGGCCCTGCGCACCGCGTTGAGCTACAGCTACCTCTGGATGCAGCTCAAGTGAGATTGTCGCGTCATACATCCGGGTAACAGCGTCACGGAAGGCCCGCGCGGCGACGTGTTGTGTCGCGCACCCTGCGCGCACGACCACTCGCCGGAAGCCGTTGCCTCCACGGTACGCGAATCTGAGGGACAGTACAAACAAGTCTGGCCTGGCGTTCTTCGATGCATTAGAATGTCCCCTCATGTAGGTCTGCTATTCATTTTACAGGGGTGTTGGCATGGCACGAAAATTGTCGATTCTGTCGCTGCTGCTCGCGGTGGTGTTCGTTTGTGGCCTGTTCGAGAGGGCCGTCACGGGAGCGTCCCGCGCCGGAAAGAAGAAGGCCAAGGCGGTCCCGAGCCAGGCCGAGGGGCTCGCCGCGGCGAGCGAGTCGCCGTTTCCGGGCGAGCGCGGCAGGCAACTGGACCTGTTCTCCCGGGACGATATCTGGGACAAAGAAGGCAGCCATTTCCTCGCCAAATTCGTGAAGGTCCCGCGGGACCAGGTGGTCGGCTTCGCCCTGTACGCCCACGACAACGGCGTGCTGAAGATGACGGCCCAACTCTACCCCTTGCGGACGGGCGAGGCCCGCGCGGTGCGTCTAGAACTCAAGAAGAATGGCCAATGGCGTGAAGTGGCGAAAGCCCCAGTGATTTACCCCGGCTGGTCCGCCCACTTTCGGATCGAGCGCTGGGACAACACGCGGGATGTCCCCTACCGGGTCCGCCACGGCGAAAAAGCCATGTTCGAAGGCCTGATCCGCAAGGACCCGATCGACAAAGACGAGATCGTGGTCGGCTCGATGTCCTGCACGTCGAACGCCGACCGCGGCGACCGCGATGCCCTCGTGGAGAAGTTGCTGAAGCAGAACCCCGACCTGCTGTTCTTCGCGGGCGACCAGAGCTACGACCACACGGAGCACACCGCGTCCTGGCTGCTGTGGGGCCACCAATTCCGCGAGGTCATCAAGGACCGTCCGGTCGTGGCCATTCCCGACGATCATGACATCGGCCAGGGCAACGTCTGGGGCGAAGGCGGCATTGTGGCAGACTCCACCGCCGGCGATTCGGGCGGCTACTTCTATCCGGCCGAGTACATCCGCCTGGTGCAGCGGTGCCAGACGTGGCATCTGCCCGACCCGGTGGACCCGGCCCCCATCGCCCAGGACATCCCGGTCTACTTCACGCGTCTGCGCGTCGGAGGCGTGGACTTCGCCATCCTGGCGGACCGCCAGTTCAAGAGCGGTCCCAAGGACAAGATCCCGCAGATGGGACCGCGGTCGGACCATATCCGCGAGAGCGGCTATGACCCGAAGAAGATCGACCTGCCGGGCCTGCAACTCCTGGGCGACCGGCAGATGGCGTTTCTGGACTGGTGGGGCCAGGACTGGACCGGCGCCCGGATGAAGGCGGTGCTGTCCCAGACCGCCTTCTGCGGGGCGGTGCACCTGCATGGCTCGAAGGACAACCGCCTGCTGGCCGACCTGGACTGCAACGGCTGGCCGCAAACCGGACGCAAGAAGGCTCTGGAAGCGCTCCGCCGGGCCCTCGCCTGCCACCTGTGCGGCGATCAGCATCTGGCGGTGATCGTCCAGCATGGCATCGACGACTTCCGCGACGGTCCCTTCGGCTTCACGAACCCGGCCATCGTCAACAGCTACTATGCCCGCTGGTGGTGGCCCGAGGACGAGGCCCCCGGCGCCAATCCGATCCCGGACAGCCCGTTGCCCTGGACCGGGGACTACCTCGACGGCCTCTATAACAAGATCACGATGATCGCCTACGCCAACCCCACCTTCGACAACATCAAGGACATGCGGGCGAGCCAGCGCGACCCCGCCGCCGTGCTGGGCGACGGCTACGGCCTGATCCGCTTCCACAAGAAGACGCGTCAGATCACGTTCGAATGCTGGCCGCGTTATGCGAATTTGAACGAGGGCGACCAGGCCCAGTATCCCGGCTGGCCGTTCACGTTCAAAATGGAGGACAACGACGGCCGCAAGATCGTCGGCTACCTGCCCGAAGTGGTGGTCAACGGCGCCCCGGACCCGGTCGTCCAGGTCGTCAGCGAAGCCGACGGCGACATCCTTTACACCCAACGGATCCAGGGCTCCCGTTTCCGTCCGCACGTCTACGGCCCCGGCACGTACACGGTCAAAGTCGGCCGCGACAGGCCCGACGCCTGGTCCGCCACCGGCCTGAGACCCGACGCCAAGGACGCCAAGCCCCTGACCGTCCGCCTCAAGTGACATGGGCGTGAGCGACCCTGAGTATCACGGGTGCAAGCGCCCGTGTATTACGTCCGCTCGCCCGGCAAAGGCAGATCGAGCGTACCAGCGCGACAACGACGGGTGGCATCGCCAAGGGCTTACCCTTGACGATGGTTCCTGCCCTCAACGGTGCCCCACCTGCCCGCGGGAAGACCATCGTCAAGGCCTTAGGCCTTGGCGATGCCACCCACCATGTTCCGCAACTCTGCAATTGCCCTCGCTCCCAGGGGACACGACCTTGGAAATTCCGGGCCGGGTGTGGTATGCTGGTGGTGTACTCCGTTTGTCAGAGATAGGCACGATGGCCCGCTGCCGTGGCCGGCAGGCACGGCGGCCAGGAGACGCGGCATGAGCGGTATCTTCGGTGTGGTGTCAAAAGGCGACTGTGCGGAAATCCTGTTCTACGGGACGGACTATCACTCCCATCTCGGCACCGAGTACGGCGGCATGGCCGTCCTCGGGGAGGGCTTCACGCGGCAGATCCACGACCTCAGCCAGAGCCAGTTCAAGTCGAAGTTCCTTCCCGACCTCGGCCGCATGGGGGGCAACAAAGGAATCGGCGTAATCAGCGCCCTCGATGAGCAGCCCATCTACCTGAACTCGCGTTTCGGACCGTTCTGCCTGGCCACCAGCGGCATGGTGGAAAACGCCGAGCAGCTTGCGGCGGGCCTGCTGAAGAAGGGGCTGTCGTTCAGCGAGGTGAGCCCCCGCGGCGTGAACGTCACCGAGCTGATCGCCAAGCTCATCACGCAGGGCACGGACCTGGTGGACGGCATCGAGAAGGTCTTCGAGGTCATCGAAGGCTCGTGCTCGCTGCTGTTGCTCCACCGGGCGGGGATCTATGCCGCCCGCGACCGATTCGGGTACGTGCCCCTGATCGCGGGGAAAGGGCCGCAGGGCTGGGCGGTGACCACGGAGACCTGCGCCTTTGCGAACCTGGGCTTCGAAGTCGTCAAGTACCTGGAGCCGGGGGAGATCGTCCTGCTGAACGAGGACGGGATCGTGCAGCGACGGCCGGGCCGCGGCCGGACCCAGCAGGTCTGCGCCTTCCTGTGGATCTACACCGGGTTCCCCGCTTCCAGTTACGAGGGGATCAACGTGGAGGTCGTCCGGGAACGGTGCGGCCGCTATCTCGCCAAGCGGGACAGCGACATCCAGGCCGATCTCGTCTCCGGGGTCCCCGACTCCGGCCTCTCGCACGGTCTGGGCTACGCCATGGAGTCCGGGATCCCCTTCCGGCGGCCCCTGGTCAAATACACCCCCGGCTACGGACGCAGCTACACGCCCCCCTCGCAGCACACGCGCGATCGGATCGCCCGGATGAAGCTCATCCCCATCCGCGAGGTCATCGAGGGCAACCGGATCGTGATCTGCGAGGACTCCATCGTCCGGGGCACGCAACTGAAGAACTACACCATCGCCAAGCTCTGGGGCTGCGGGGCGCGGGAGGTCCACGTGCGGCCGGCGTGCCCGCCCCTGATGTTCCCCTGCGTCTTCGACCTGTCCACGCGCTCGACGGACGAGCTGGCCGCCCGCAAGGCGATTCGCGACCTGGAGGGCCACAACCTGGCCGATGTCTCGGCGTACCTCGACCCGGCCTCCGACAAATACCGCCAGATGGTGGACTGGATCGCCAAGGACCTGGGCGTCACGACCCTGCGGTACCAGACCGTGGACGACATGGTCGGCGCGATCGGCCTGCCCCGGCAGAAGCTCTGCCTCTACTGCTGGACGGGCCAGTGTCCCAAAGCCGCCTGTCCCCAGGCCGCCTTCGACATCGCGACGCTCATGAGGTCCTCCGGCCAGAAGAAAGCCCTGAAGGACAGCATCGACCAGCCGCAATTGTGGTGAGCCGAGCCGCCCTACCATTTATGCCGCTCCAGGATTCCGCGACGTGGGTGGCATCGTCAAGCGGAGTCTTCGGAGCTTGGCGATGGCGGATTCCCCGTGCGCCGGACCATCGCCAAGGCCTACCGGCCTTGACGATGCCACCCTTTTCACACACCCTCGCAGGCGCGGGTCCCTATTGTGAGCTCTGACGGATCGCCTGGCGCAGGTGCGCCAGGGCCTGCTGGTAGTCCTTGGCGCCGACGTACTCCAGGATCAGCGGCGCGTCGGGCGTCCGCTGCGTGGCCAGGGTGACGAATTTCGGATAATCGAGATCGCCCTGGCCGGCCGGCACACCCCGATCGACGTGCAGCTTGCGGTCCTTGGCGTGCAGGCAATCGATCCAGGGCGTGAGCTGGTCGAACATCTCGCCCAGGTCGTTGATCTCCAGCAGGTTGGCCGGGTCCAGCAGGACCCGCAGGCGCGGCGAACCGATCTCTTCCAGGTACACGCGCGTTCGTTTGGCGCTGGCGAGGAAATGGCGGAAAAAGGGCTCGAACAGCACGGTGGCTTCGTACCGTTCGGCCATCCGGGCCAGTTCTTTTCCTGTCGCCACCATCATCTTCCAGACCTCCTCCTGGAAATGGTGCTCGACCCGGGGCGCGGGCTTGTCGGGGACATAGTAGTGCCCGGCCTCGGTGACGAACGCGCGGACGTTCATGTGGGCGCCGACCTGCATCATGGCCTCGAAGTAGGCCAGGTTGGCCTGGCGCTCGGCCGGGTCCGGATGGATCAGGTTCGTGTAGACGCCGATGCTGTGAATCGCCAGGCCGGCGGAGCGGTACGTGTCCGCGATCTCTCGACACCGCTCGGCCGTCAGACCGGCCAAGTCACTGCGGGAGTTGTACCTCCAGTAGTTGCTGTCCGTCTGGGTCAGGAACAACTGCACCACCCGCACGCCCTCAGCCGCCAGCTCCTGGGCAAGCTGGGCGTTCGTGTGGGTCCGGAAGTCCGTCGTCGCCATGCCGATCGTAGGGGCAGCCCCCCGTGGTTGCCCGCCTGGATCAGGGCGGGCACGGGGGCCCGCCCCTACGCGGGCTCCGGCGGTCAACGTGTTCGACGCAGCGGCACACGAAGCGGCCAGCGCCCCCGCTTGCAGAAGCGCCCGGCGCGTGACACAAGATTCGGTCCTTCCTTCAACGTGCGTTCTCGACATCGGTATTCTCCTTTGTTGGGTCACAGTTCAGTCGAATGGTCTCATCCATCACCGTAGCATGGGCGTCCCGCCCATGAGTACCACGGGCGCGAGCGCCCGTGCGGCAGGGCCAAGTGGCCCTGCGATTCATGGGCAGGATGCCCATGCCACGGGCCGGGCAGCTACAACGTCCAGCCGTCGCGATACTTTCGGTGCAGATGCTCGTTGGCGGCCGGATCGTTGGTGAACTTCAGATTCGGGCCGTCCCAGGCGAGCTTCCTGCCCAGGCGCATCGCGATGTTGCCCAACAGGGGCGTCTCGGTCAGAAGACCGCTGTGGGTCACGAAATCCGAGCCGGCGGGCGGACCGCCGCGACAGGCATCGACCCATTCCTTGTACTGTCCCGGCGAGCGCGGCAGGACCTTCGGGGGCCGCCCGTAGCTTTTCATTTTTGATTCGGGGACCAGGCGATGGCCCATGAGCGTCCCCTGCTCGCCGAGGAAGACGACGCCGGACACGGACCGGCCGGACTCGAGATCCTTGGGTCGGGGCGGCTGGAAGCCCTCGTCGTGCCAGGCCAACGTCACCGGCGGCATCCCATCGCGGGCAGGGAACTCATAGCGCACCCGGAACTGGCGCGGATGGACGTCCGGACCCAGCTCGATGCATTCGGCCTTCACACTGGTCGGGTAGGTCAGCTTGAGGGCCTTGAATACGGTCGAGAGCGTGTGGCAGCCCATGTCACCCAGGGGACTGGTGCCGAAATCCCGCCAGTCGCGCCACCGCCACGGGTGGTACGCCGAGTGATAAGGCCGCGCGGGCGCGGGACCCAGCCAGAGGTCCCAGTCGAGCCCCTCGGGCATCGGCGGCGTCTCGGGCGGGCGGCTCCCCCACACCGGCGGGTCCCAGAACCGCTTGCCAAGGCCCACGTGCACCTCGCGGACCGGACCGATCGCGCCGTCCAAGATGTACTCCTGCACGACGCGGGCCTCTTCGGTGGCCTGTCCCTGGTTGCCCAACTGGGTGGCGACCTTGGCTTGGCGCGCGGCCTCGGCGATCTGCCGGGCTTCGTAGACGGAGTAGCTCAAGGGTTTCTCGCAGTATACGTGCTTGCCGCGCCGGATCGCGGCCATCGCGATGACCGCGTGGGTATGGTCGGGCGTGGCGACCACCACTGCATCGACATCTTCCTTTTCCAGAAGCTCCCGGTAATCGGCGTAGGCGTTGCAGCCCCGGTAGCTGCCGGTCTGTTTCTTGGCCGCATAGTGCTCGTCAACCCGGCGCCGGGCCGGCTCACGGCCGCCCGTCCGCCGGTCGGTGCCCTGCATCCACTCCCAGGAGATGTAGCCGCTGCCCTCGCGGTGGACATCGCAGACCGCCACCATCTGCACCTCGTCAAGCGCCAGCAGGTTGAACAGGTCGATGTGCCCCTGGCCGCCCAAGCCGATGCAGGCGACCGTGGTCTTGGCGCTGGGCGGCACCTGCCCCGCGCCCCCGAGCACGTGTCGAGGGACAATGGCAAAGGTCGTTGCGGCCGCGACTTGGCCGAGAAACTCGCGTCGTGAGGTTTGCTGGGAAGTCTTCATTTCGTGTTCTCCTTGGGCCGCACCGCGGCAAAGGCGTGCGTATCGCGCATCCCCTGTGCCGCCAGGCGATCCTGATTCGGGGTCAGAACGTGCCTGGCCCCGTAGCAGCCCAGGTCCGGCCCCATGTTCTCGGCGATCCGCCACAGGATATTGGGCGGCCGGCGGGCCGGCTCCGCGCCGGCGAGCGGAGCCACCAGCCAGAACAAGAGCGCCGTCGCCAAGACCAACACCGCCGCTCGAAGCCGGAAGCGTTCCACAAAAACCTTCGGCATACCTTTTCTCCTTGAGCCCGGGTCCCGGCCGGCGCACGGGCACGCCCGGCCGTCTGCCCAGCCTTGGCCATTGTAGCAGGGAATCCGGCCCGGCACTACCCTGTGACAGACCCATACCGAGATAAAGCCAAATCGCCAACTGAGAACTGAGAACCGGCGTTCCGCGGGTTATCCCATAGGAATAGCTTGCGTTAGCATGGATTCCGTGCTATCATGTTCCCATGATCCGCTCGTTCAAGAGTGCCGGAACGGAAGATGTCTTCAACGGCAGGAATACGACGCACGCACGACGCACCTGTCCGCAGCGTCTGTGGCGTGTGGCGGGCCGAAAGCTCGATCAGCTCGATTCGGTGAGTACGTTGGAGGAGTTGCGGATACCGCCCGGCAACCAGTTAGAGGCCCTCCGGGGCGAGCGGAAAGGCCAGTACAGTATTCGCATCAACGACCAGTATCGCGTCTGTTTCACCTGGATTGAAGGCGAACCGGACCAAGTGGAGATCGTAGACTACCATTGAACGCGAGCGGCTCAGCGCGAGGTGAAATAGAATGATTCGTATCCCGATAAACCGAGCTCCGACACATCCGGGCGAGATGCTCCTGGAGGAGTTTCTTAAGCCGATGGGACTGACACAGCGGCAATTGGCCGAGGCGATTCATGTCCCCTACCAGCGGATCAACGAGATCGTCAACGGCCGGCGCGGCATAACGCCGAGCACCGCCCTGCGCCTGGAGAAGTTCCTGGGAATGTCGTCCAGCTTCTGGATGGACCTGCAACTGCGCTGGGACCTGTACCACGCCCACGCCCAGGACCGCCAGGAGCTGGAAGCGATCGAGCCGTACACCTCCGCCAGCTCCCATTGACTGCCTGCGATGGACTGGTGCAACCTGCTCCGCAGATAGAAGGGATGGGTGCGAAATACTGGCTTGCTCCGTGTTCCACATCGATCCATTTCCAGACTCCCCGGTAGCGTTCTCACCTGTTCTCGAAAGGCGAGCCCTGTCTGGGAAGATCCACGGGAAGATTCGCCTTCCTTGGCTCACTGACCACGGGACGTAGTCGGTGCGCCCTTTTGGGTCATGAGGAGTTGGACGATATCATCGTGTCCGGCGGTAGCAGCCTCTTCCAGTGGCGTGCGGTTGCGGTTGTTCTTCAGCCTGGCGTCAGCCCCATGCGCCAGGAGCAATTCGACAATCTCCTTGTGTCCCCACAGGGCCGCCGTGTGCAAAGGCGTATCCTGGTTGTTGTCGCACACACTTACGGCGGCACCGTCCGCCAGCAACAACCCAACGATAGGCGTGTGCCCCTTCCAGGCCGCGTTGTGCAAGGGCGTGGTGCCGGCCGAATTCCGCAAGTCCACGTTCGCCTGCCACGTGATGAGCACCTTGGCAAGTTGCTCGTCACCGTGGAGGGCGGCGACATGAAGCAACGTCCCACCGTGTTCGTGTTCGTTGACGTCCGCGCCATTCTGCAGGAGGAACTCGATCGACTCTCTATCGCTATTTCGCCAAGCACTG
>VGYL01000145.1 GCA_016872975.1 Planctomycetota bacterium | reverse complement strand
GGACGATACGCTGCGCGAGATCGACCGCGACAGATTCCTGCTGCTGCCGAACACCTCCGGGGCCCGCAACGCCGAGGAGGCGGTGCGTCTGTCCCGGCTGGCCCGCGCCGCGACGGACATCAACTGGGTGAAGCTGGAAGTGACGCCCGACCCGTACTATCTGCTGCCCGATCCGGTGGAGACCCTAAAGGCGGCCGAGATCCTGGTCAAAGAAGGTTTCATCGTCCTGCCCTACATCAACGCGGACCCGATCCTCGCCCGCAGGCTTCAGGATGCCGGTACGGCCACGGTGATGCCGCTGGGCAGCCCGATCGGCTCGAACCAGGGCCTTAAGACGCGGGCCGCATTGGAGATCATTATCGAGCAGAGCCAGGTGCCGGTCGTGGTCGATGCCGGACTGGGTCTGCCGTCTCACGCCGCGGAAGCTATGGAGATCGGCGCCGACGCCGTGCTGATCAATACGGCCATCGCCACCGCGACCGACCCCTGCGAAATGGCCTTGGCCTTCAAGCTGGCCGTCGAGGCGGGGCGAAAGGCGTACTTGGCCGGACCGCGCGCGCCGGCGAGCAGAGCCGAGGCATCCAGCCCGCTGACCGGGTTCCTGAGGGATTAGATGACGGTTTCGACGGCTCCAACAAGTTCCGGCACTTCGATGCAAGCCATCCTGGCACGCTTACAACTGGATGCACGCCGGGAACTGTGGGAGCAGCGACTGCAAGCAGTGACCGCTCTCGATGTCGAGGCAGCCATTGCCTCCCGGCCGGGCTCGTACAGCCAGTCGAAGTTGCTCGCTCTCGTATCCCCTGCCGCCGAAGGTTATCTGGAACCGATGGCCGCGCTGTCGCAGAAGCTGACCCTGCAGCGCTTCGGGCGGGCGATCAGGCTCTATGCCCCCCTTTACCTTTCCAGCTTCTGCGTGAACCGCTGCCAGTACTGCGGCTTCAATAGGGACAACACGCTCGACAGGGTCCGCTTGACCGTTGACGAGGCTCTGGCGGAAGCGGAAATCCTGGCCCGGGAAGGGTTTAGGGACATCCTGCTGGTCACCAGTGAGGATAAGCAGTCTATCACGGTCCCCTACCTGACGGAGTTGGCCCAGGCGCTGCGGGGCAAGTTCAGCTTCATCGGGGCCGAGATCTACCAGATGTCGGCTGCGGAATACCGCAAGCTGTTCGATGCCGGCATCGAGGGGATCACGCTCTACCAGGAGACATACGACCGCGACGCTTACGCCCGCTACCATCTGGGAGGTCCGAAGGCGGACTATGACATGCGATTACGCGGTCCCGACGACTTCGGCTCGGCAGGCATGCGGGAGATCGGTTTGGGGGCGCTCCTGGGGCTGGCGGATTGGCGCATTGAGACGTTGGCGCTGGGCGAGCATGCCTTTCACCTGTTCCGACGGTACTGGCAATCGCGCATCTCTTTTTCTTTCCCGCGTTTGCGACCGGCCTGCGGCGTGCCGACCGAAGCGTTCCCCCACCTGGTGACGGATAGAAACCTGGTCCAGATGATGCTCGCTCTGCGGCTATGCTTTGCGGATGCGGGACTGGTGCTCTCCACCCGGGAGCGGGCGGACCTGAGAGACCGGCTCGTCAGGCTCGGCGTGACCCGGATCAGCGCCGGCAGCCGGACCAGCCCCGGCGGCTACTCCCACGATCAGCAAGAAGCCGGGCAGTTCAGGGTCAACGATGAGCGAAATGCCTCCGAGGTTGCCGGCATGCTCAAACGCCAGGGCTACGAGCCGGTCTGGAAAGACTGGGATCGCGCATTCCTAAGTGTTTGATGCCAGAACAGTTACGCCACGGACGGCCGGCATCTGGCTGTTTCGCATTGCACACCGGCAAGTATTCCTGTAGGATTGCTCGTATATTTAGGGGTGCTTGAGCAATGTCTTTGACGGAAGAACAGATTCACAGGTATAGCCGGAATATCATCCTGGAGCAGGTGGGCGGCAACGGGCAGGAGAGACTGCTGGCCTCCAGGGTGCTGATCGTCGGGGTGGGCGGTCTGGGGTCGCCGGCCGCTTTGTATCTGGCCGCCGCCGGCGTGGGGACCATCGGGCTGCTGGACGGCGATCAGGTGGACCTGACCAACCTCCAGAGGCAGATCATCCACCACACGCAGGATGTGGGCAGGCGGAAGATCGCCTCCGCGCAGGAGAGGATCGAGGCCCTCAATCCGGATGTGGCGGTCCGAACCTATGACGTGTGGGCCCGGGCGGACAGCATCCGGGAGATCGTCCGGGAATACGACTTCGTCATCGACGCCACGGACAACTTCCCGGCCAAGTTCCTCATCAACGACGCCTGCGGCCTGGAGAAGATCCCGTTCTCCCATGCGGGCATCCTCCAGTTCGACGGCCAGTTGATGACCGTGATCCCGGGCAAGACCGCCTGTTACCGCTGCGTCTTCCCCGGCCCGCCCCCCGGCAACCCGGTTGCCCCCTGCGGCCAAGCCGGCGTGCTGGGCGTCTTGCCCGGCGTCATCGGCTCGCTCCAGGCAACCGAGGCCATCAAGTACCTGCTCGGCATGGGCGGCCTGCTGACCGAGTCGCTGTTGACCTACAGCGCCCTGACGATGGACTTTCGCAAGGTGCCGACGCGCCGCCGGAGCGATTGCCCCCTGTGCGGCCCGCATCCGACGATCACGACGCTGGTGGACGAAGGAAAGGTATCCTGCCAGCGAAAGGGCTGCAAGTGCTGAACCGGCAGCGTGAGCACCCGTGTGGGCGGGCCGACCTTTCAGCGAAGCCGGTGGGCCGGCTGCGGCTCGTGCAGGCCGTCGCACTGGCCGGCCTGCTGCCGGCGATCAGCCTCACCAACATCGCCTGCCATCGGACCTGCACGGGGCGCACGGCCGGTTTCACGCCCCAGCCCGGGGATCTGCTCTTTCAGGATCTGGATGCCGGCCCTCTATGCGACGCCATCGAGCAGGTGACTCTCGGACATGACGGCGCCAACCTTTCTCACGTCGGCCTCGTGGCCCGAGACGCCCGCCGCGCGGGGGTCGTGATCGAGGCCGTCTCCGCCGGTGTCGTGGTGACCCCGCTGGAGGTCTTCCTGGCCCGAAGCCTGGACCCGCAGGGCCGACCGAAGGTGCTGGCCGGGCGTCTGAATCCGGCCGTCGTGGCGAATGGGCGCCGCCTGGCGCTCCGGGCGGTCGAACACGCGCGGACCCTGGAAGGGGCCCGGTACGACCGGCATTTTCTGGTCGACAACGACTCGTACTACTGCTCCGAGTTGATCTACGAAGTATTTCGCCGGGCCAATGAAGGCCGGCCTCTGTTCGACTTGCGGCCGATGACGTTCAGGGAACCCGGCTCGGAGGAGCCGCTGGCGGCTTGGACCGTCTATTTCGCGGGGCTCGGGGTGGCGATTCCGGAAGGCTGCCCCGGGATCAATCCCGGCGGCATCTCGCGCTCGCCCGTTCTGACCATTGTGCACGAGTATGGGGCCGTAACACGAAAACCGGCCTCGTGCGGTTCCGACCCGATGGTGAGGCAACAGCAATGAGCGCGGCGAGGCCGCCATCTTCGGAGCCCCAGGGCCTGATTCACAAGCTGGACTTGTGCGGCGTGCCGTGCCCGCTCAACCTGGTCAAGGCGAAGCTGGCCCTTGAGAGAATCCCTGTCGGCGATATATTGGAGATCGAGCTCGACGAGGGCGAGCCGATCCGGAATCTCCCCGTCAGCCTCGGCCGCCAAGGCCAGGAGATTCTCGAGGTGCTGAAATGTGAGAACCACGTTTGCCTGAAGGTGCGTAGAAAGCTGTAGGGTGTGCTTGGCACACCATTTTCCGTTGCGTCAACGCTCCGCTCGAAGGCTGAAGCCTCTGCCGGGTGGCATACCCGGTCTTAGCTTTTGAGCGGGCCATTGCTGAGGATGGACGGAGTACTACCGTCCAAACGGTGTTTATGGAGACCCGATACGACATCAAGCTGCTGCCGCCCACGTTTTCGCCGTGGGAGCCGACGAAGTCCGTCGACCGACGGGTGGCGGTCTTGATGAGCGGCGGCGTGGACAGCAGCATGACCGCGCATCTGCTCCAGTCCGCCGGCTGGGATGTCCTCGGCATCACCATGAAGATCCCGGTGGCCTGCGATACCGGCCGGCGCGGCTGCTGCGGAGCCGACGCGGCTTTCGTATGCAACGACTTGGGTTTGCCGCACTACTTCGTCGATGTGACCGAAACGTTCCACGAGGTCATCATCCAGCCGTTCCGCGACGCCTACTCGCGCGGGCAGACGCCCAATCCCTGCGTGGACTGCAATACCTTTCTGAAGTTCTCGCTCGTCTGGGACCGCTTGGAGGAGGAGTTCGGAATCAGACAGGTGGCGACAGGGCACTATGCGCAGGTGATCCGCGACGGGGCGGGCGTCTATCTCCGCCGGGCGCAGGATCCGGACAAGGATCAGAGCTACTTTCTCTATGGGATTCCACGCCGCCGGCTCCCGGACTTCCTCCTGCCCTTGGGGAACTTCACGAAACAGCAGGTGCGGGCCAAGGCGGCGGAGCTGGGTCTGTCGGTGGCCCAGAAGGCCGAGAGCATGGAATTATGCTTCACCGGGGAGCAGGATTACCGGCTGGCGCTGGAGGACGAAGCGGCCCACCGTCCCGGCGACATGACCGACATGCAGGGCCGTAAGATCGGCGTGCACAAGGGGATCGCCAACTACACACTCGGCCAGCGGCGCGGTCTGGGCTTTGCCGGCGGCCAGCCGCTCTACGTGGGCCGGATCGACGCCGTCACCAACATGGTGGCCTTGGGCACGCGCGAGGAAGTCAGCACGCACGTGGTACGGGCCGCGTGCCTGAACATCCTGCTGCCCGAGAGCCTTACCACCGATACGAGGCTGTTCGGGAAGATCCGCTCCTATGGGGATCCGCGGCCCTGCCGGCTCGTGGACCTCTCTCCCGATGGCATGACTGTGGAATTCGAGCAGACCCAGTTCGCCCCCTGCCCCGGCCAGCGTCTGGTCCTGTACGATGAAAACACCAATGTCCTCGCCGGCGGGGTAATATGCGTGTAGGGTGTGCTGTGCACACCGCTCTTTTAACGATTATGCAAGTCCAATATGAGTTGGAAGAAAAGGTGTGCACAGCACACCCTACGGGATGTATCGCGGCGGAGCCTTCTTCAGTTCCTTGAGGGTCGACAGGACCTGGTAGTCCGAGACGCCGGCTGCCTCGCTCATGCGCATCACCGTTTGCCGCACCATCTCCGGCGTCGTTCCGTGCACCATCGTATAGAGACTGTAGCCCCAGCCGGGGGCCGTCTGACGCTCGTAGGCGTGGCTGACTTGCTCGAAACCGGCCAACAGCGCCCCCACGTGTGCCACGCGCTCGGGCTCGACCTTCCAGACGACCATCGCGCCGTCGGCCAAGCCGATCTGGAAGTGGCTCACGATGGCCCCGATCCGGCGCAGCGTGCCGTCCTGCTTCCACCGCTCCAGGACCGCGAAGAGTTCCTCGGTGGAGATACCAACCTGGCGAGCCAGATCGGCATACGGCGTACGGCTCCGGGGCAGGCCGTCCTGCAGCGCGGCCAGGATCCTGCGCTCCATGTCGCTGACTGATTCTGCCATCTGGAATCCTCGACTGACTCGGGAAATCGCGTCGCGGCCTCACTCGGACTCGGTCGCAGGTTGCCATTATACGCCGGCACACCGATCCACGCAACGAGGCGTCGGCACCGACTTCCTATGCTCTTACGAGCACACTGATATGCGTGGATTAGTCCTGCGGGGGTACGTCGTTGGGGGAGGGTACGGCGCCTTCCAGGGACTTGCGCAATCGCCCCGGGGGGCCGCCGCCGCGGGGCCCGAACGGTCCGCGGGGGCCCTGGCCATGCCAGCCCGGTCCGCGCGGAAACGGCCCGGGCAGGCCGCGCATCAGCTCCCACCAGAGCTGCTGCTGCTGGGGACTCAGGACGGCGGATATCTCCTCGTGCATCGCCTGCAATTCCCTGGCAATCTGGACACGACCCTGCTCGCGGATCTCTTCGAGCCGCTGCATGCGCCGGCGCAGGACCGGCCCGGCCTGCTCGGCTTGCTGGGGCGTAAGATGCAACCGGGGCATGATCCGCTCCAGCGTCACCTGGTAAGCCTGGTTGGGGGGGGCCGCGCCCTCTGGAGGACCGGGCCGGTGCAGCACCAGCACCGTAGCCGCGGCGCCGGTGATCAGGCCCGCGATCAGGATCATCAGCCCGAAGAAGGCCATGCGCCACTGATGCAGCCGGCGCAACAGGACCGTCGGGCTGTCCTGATTTTCGGATTGGCTCATTGGATCGCCCATGAAATCGCCTCGGCTATCTCGTGGAGCGGTTGGGCGGACCGGGTGTACAGCAGAACGGCCGCCGCCGCGACCGGTACCGCGATCGCCGATGAGGCCGCCGCCAGGCACAGCCAGAGCCGCTCCGTCACCGTCAAAGGCTCCGCCGGGCCGGCCGTGAGAGCGCCCAACACGCGGCACGTCACGTCCACGCGCGGCGGGCTCTCGCGGCGGGCCTGCGCCGCCAAGCGCTCGATTTTCTGGTCCCATTTCATTCGATCCACTCCGTCCCGCTCTGTTCCAGCAGTTTGCGCAGCCGGTTGCGGGCGCGCATCGTCTGCACCTTTACCATCGTCTTGGTCCACCCGGTGCGCCGCGCCGTCTCCAGGACGTCGCACTGCTCCAGGTAGCGCAGCGTCAGCACCAGCCGGTCGCGCGGGGCCAGTTGCTCAAAGACGCGATGCAGCAGCTCGGCCGCCTCGTCCGATTCGAGCCCCTGGGCCGCGCCGTCGCTGCCGGTGGCTTCTTCCCATTTCTGTAGGTCGAAGGGCTGCGCCCGCCGCTGGCGGGCCTTCTGCTTCCAGTAGCGGTAACCGACCCGCGTGGTAATCCGCGTGAGCCAGTGTTCGAACGGCGCTTTGCCGCGATACTGGCTCAGGCTCAGATAGGCTTCCACGAACACATCCTGCACCAGCTCCTCGTGAACCCCGCGGTCGCGGTCAAAACGCCAGAGAATCCGTGCGACGTGGTCCTGGTGGCGTTCCACCAGCCGCCGATAGGCGTCGGCATCGCCTTGGCCGGTGAGCCGCACGTCTTCCAGGTCCGCCCGCCCCGGATCGGCCGCCGGAACGACGGCATCGACACCGTTCGCAGCGACATCGCCGGACGTTGGGGTCGCGGCCCTCAGAGGGTGTTTGAGCAGCCAGCCTTCTCTGGGTGGCATCGTCAAGCGGAGTCTTCGGAGCTTGGCGATGGCGGATTTCCCGCGCGTCGAACCATCGCCAAGGCCTACCGACGGGTGGCAGCGGCAAGGCCGTAGGCTTTGCGCAGGTCTTGCCGATGGCGGATGGACGAAACCATCGGCAAGCTCCGAAGACTCCGCTTGCCGCTGCCACCCATTACTGAGCTGGGTTCTCACACACCCTCTCAGGTCCGCGTCGTCTCGGAGGCATTCCGCCTGCGAAGTGCGAGCGGGACGTCCGCGACACGCGTTCCACGCTCCTGCAACCATCCGACGAACCAGGTCTTCGGCCGCGATGCCGCTCCCGGCGGCGCGCATCACCGCCCAAATAGCGGCCTCATACCTGTCACGCTCCGGCGTTAAAGAACTGGCCTCGATCATATAGAGGACAATAAACAGAAGATGCGGTTTCGATCAAGCACATTCCGCACCCGACCGCGCATCCGGCGCAAAGCACCGGTCCCGCCTGCCGCATGGGGCTCAGGTGGGACCGAGGTGCCCGTGGGAATCTGGAATCACTCGCGCTGCCGGCCCGGTCCCATTCCTCGAGTCTGGTGAAAGGCCCGCAGCTCTTCTCGGGTTAGCGCTCCATCTCCGTCGGTATCGGCCTGCTCGAACCACTGCTCCAGCGGCGGCTCACCGCGATTCCAGAGGGGTCCGGGGTTCGTCGCTGGGGCGCCGGCGGGCGGCTGCCGCGCCGGATCGGGCCGATCCAGGCCTCTCTGCGGCGGCCCGCCCCGGCCGGCCCCGGGCCCACCCGCCAACGGTGTGCCGACAGGACCCTGTCCGCGCGGTCCCATCTGCGCCCCACGGCCTTGGCCACGCTGGAAACCCGTACCGCGGGTTTCCTCCGGCACCGCGGGAACAGGCTCGCGCTGCGGACGCGAGGGCGGAACGATCCCCACACGACCGCTCGCGGGGCCTCTGGGCTCAACCTGTTCGGCCCGACCTTTTATCCCCCAACCGCGTTGCGCCGCCCTGTCCCGCATCTGTTCAAGCTGCTTGATCTGCTCGTCCGTCAGGACCTCCTTGATCGACGCCAGGGTCCTGGTGCGGCCCTCGGCCACAATGTCCCTGATCTTCTGAGCCTGATCCTCTGTCAAATCCAGCCGGTGGGCAAACAGAGGGCCAAACTCGGTCTGCCCCCATCCCGGTGCGGCGCGCCAACCACGCCCGCGCTGGTCGGCGCCGGTACGCCATGCTCCGGCCCCTCTCTGCGGGCCGACCGGCCCCATCCCCTGCCTCATAGCACCCGGTCCACCGGCTCTGGAGCCCATGCCCATTCCCGGTCCACGGCCATACCCCGGCCCCCGTTGGCCGGCGCCGTAGGGGCACCAGGCGCCCGGTCCTGCCTGTGGGCCAACCGGGCCCATTCCCGGCCCACGCCGGCCCGCACCGAAGCGTTGCCAAGCGCCGGGGCCTCTTTGCGGTCCAACCGGTCCCATTTGCTGCCTCATGGCACCCGGCCCGCCGACTCTGGAGCCCATGCCCATTCCCGGTCCACGGCCATACCCCGGCCCCCGTTGGCCGGCACCGTAGGGGCACCAGGCACCGGGTCCTGCCTGTGGGCCAACCGGACCCATTCCCGGCCCACGCCGGCCCGCGCCGAAGCGTTGCCAGCCACCGGGGCCTCCCTGCGGTCCGCCCGGCCCCATCCCCCGTTGCATGGGTCCGGGCGTATCGGATGTCCAGCCCAGACCCTGTCCCGGCCCGCGTCCGAAACCGCGGCCCCGGCCCGGTCCCCCGCCCCACGGCTGCGCCATAGCCTGGCTACTCACCAGGGCCAAAATCGCGCCCGCTCCAACCATTGCTCTCCATTTCCCGTTCATATCCGGCTCCTTTCAATGCCTGATCACCGATCTGCTGTCTTCGTTTCTCAGGGCCCTTCTGACAGGATAGTGAAAGGAACACCACCCCGGGTTACACCCCCGGCGTGAAATCTGCTGAGAAGGTGTGTGAGAACCCAGATCAGTCATGGGTGGCAGCGGCAAGCGGAGTCTTCGGAGCTTGCCGATGGTTTGGTCCATCCGCCATCGGCAAGGCCTGCGCAAAGCCTACGGCCTTGCCGCTGCCACCCGCCGGTAGGCCTTGGCGATGGTCCGGCGCACGGGAAATCCGCCCTCGCCAAGCTCCGAAGACTCCGCTTGACGATGCCACTACAAACAAGCTATTTCTTCTTGGCCTTGTTCTTGTTCGCATTGCCGCCGGGCGGTTGCAGTGGGAAGACCTCCGATTCAGTGCGGCCGTTCTGGAGAATGTCCTGCATTTTCGCCACGATCTGGGGATGCTGGTCCCCGATATCGTTCTTTTCTCCGATGTCGGTCTTCAGGTTGAAGAGCTGGATCTTTTGATTCGGCTTGAGGCGCACGGCCTTCCAGTCGCCCAGGCGGACCCCCTGCTGGCCGTTCAGTTCCCAATAGAGGTACTCGTGTTTCCTCTGGCCGGGCCGGCCCAGAAAGGTCGGCAGCATCGAGATTCCGTCAATGCCTTTGGGGGGCTTTTCGCCCAGAAGCTCGGCGCAGGTCGGCAGAAAATCCCAGAAGGCGCCGAGATGGTCGCTGGTGCTGCCCGGCTCGATCCGGCCGGGCCAGCGCGCGAGGAACGGGACGCGCACGCCCCCCTCCCACACCGACCCTTTCAGGCCATTCAGCGGTCCCGCGCTCTCGAAGAAGCCCGCGTCCGACCCTCCGGCGTTCGTGGGCCCGTTGTCGCTGGAGAAGATCACCAGCGTGTTCTCGTCCAGGCCGAGCTTCTTGAGCAGGGCCATGAGGTCCCCGACCGCCTTGTCCAGGCGTGTGACCATGCCGGCATAGCACGCCCGGGGATGCACGTGGGGCACATAGCCGCGCTTGCCGTCATAGGGCGGGTCGGGCCACTGGTCCTTGTACTCGGCCAGCGAATCCTCCGGCACCTGCAGCGCCACGTGCGGAATCGTCGACGGCACGTACAAGAAGAAAGGCCGGTCCTTATTCGTCTCAACGAACTTGAGGGCTTCCTGCATGATCAGGTCGTGGGAATACACCTTCTCCTGGCCGTCCTTGTTCTCTTCGATCCAGCAGATCTCGCTGTTGCGCCACAGGTGGTTCGGATAGAACGTATGGGCCTGGCGCTGGCAGTTGTAGCCGAAGAACTGGTCGAAGCCCTGCTTGGCGGGTTCGCCGGTGGTCCCCACGCGGCCCAGGCCCCACTTGCCGAACGCGCCGGTCGCATAGCCGGCCTTCTGGAACAGATGCCCGACCGTAAAGGTGCCTTCGGTCAGCGGCCACTGGCCGCCGGTCGTCGCGCCGAGCACCCAGCCTTCGTCCCCGCCGACCTGCCTGTTGTTCCGCACCTGCGCATGCCCGGTGTGATAGCCGGTCATCAGGGTGCACCGCGAGGGCGCACAGACCGGATTGCCCGAGTAGCACTGGGTGAACCGCATCCCTTCGGCCGCCAGCTTGTCGATATTGGGCGTCCTGATCTTCTTCTGTCCGTAGCAGCCCAGGTCCGCGTAGCCCAGGTCGTCGGCCAGAATGAAGACCACGTTGGGGCGCCGCCCGCCCGTGGTCCGGCCGGCGGCAAACGTCGAAGCTCCGGCCCGGGAGGCCACGGCCCACCCGGCGGCTTTCAGGAAATCGCGTCGTTTCATGGGAAATTCTCCTTGTTCATTTCTTTCGGTTTTGGGTCCTTCGAGATTCCAGGGACCGCAGGGACCCAAAGGACCTGAACAGGCAATAGAAGTTACTTTGATTCCGAGGCTTCCTCCTGCAACGGGCTGCCGTTCGTTCCACCTGTTTCGGTGGAGGGCGCCGGGCCATTCGGGAGTATTCCCAGCTCCGCCGCCCGCAGCAGCAGCTCGATAATATTGGCCGCGCCCAGCTTCTGCATCAGGTGGCTGCGATGCGCCTCGACCGTGCGCGGGGAGCGGCCCAGCACCTCGGCAATCTCGCGG
>VGYL01000144.1 GCA_016872975.1 Planctomycetota bacterium | reverse complement strand
GCCCGGCCCACTCCCCGCAGGGCGACGAGACTCCTGGGTCCCAGCGTGTGGTCCGGCTCCGCTGTGTCACGGCTCCGGACGAAGCCCAGAAGGTACTGCTCCATCGCCTGGGTTTGACCCTGCCGCAGCGGCTTCGAAGGATCGACGAGTTGATACAAATGTAGTGAAGACTTTTGCCGAAAAACACCCCTGGCGCTATCAAGAAGGCCTATTGGCCTTCCCAACAGCGTAACTTGGGCTAACACTGACCACCTGGCTATTGGCCCTGCCGGCTCAGGCCAAATACAGCGGCGGCAGCGGCACGGCGAAAGATCCCTACCAGATCGCCACGCCCGCCGACCTGATCGCCCTGGGCGAGACGCCCCAAGACTACGACAAGCATTTCATCCTGACCGCCGACATCGACTTGGACCCCAACCTCCCCGGCGGCAAGGTCTTCCACAAGGCCGTCATTGCACCGGACCCCAGCACAGGTTTGTCAAACATGCGCGAAGGAAAGAGCTTCAGTGGAGTTTTTGACGGCGGGGGCCACACGGTCTCACATCTTAGGATTAGGGGTGTGGACTGCGTCGGATTGTTTGGCCAATTGGATGGGGGTAGGATCCAGAGTGTGTATCTATTGGACGCCGACGTTACCGGTACGGGTTGGTATGTCGGTGGTCTAGTGGGCTACAACTTGGCCTCCGCCATCCTCCGCTGCTACAGCACGGGCACGGTCAGCGGAGATACGAGTGTTGGGGGGCTGGTGGGATACAACTCATCAGGCAGCGTCACCTACTGTTATAGTGCTGCGGCGGTCGGCGGAAGGGCCGTCGGTGGACTCGTGGGGGAGAACTGGCGTGGTGCTTTGGCAAATTCCTACAGCGCCGGTGCGGTAGGTGGCAGGGACCAGGTGGGGGGGCTGGTAGGATTCAACTCGGGTACAGTGTCCGATTGCTACAGCACCAGTCCGGTTAGTGGCATAGGTCAGACGGTCGGAGGCCTGATCGGCATCGCGGGACCGCCGTGGCTAAGTATTGTCTCAGACTGCTTCTGGAACATCCAGACCTCCGGCCAGACCACGAGTGCCGGCGGAACAGGTAAGACGACAGCCGAGATGCAGACGGCCAAGACGTTCCTGGATGCCGGCTGGGACTTTGTGGGCGAGACGGCCAACGGCGCGGAGGACATCTGGAAGATCGCCGAGGGTTTGGGTTATCCTCGCCTGTCGTGGGAGAAATACAGCGGCGGGACGGGAGAACCGAACGACCCGTACCAGATCGCCACAGCCGCCGACCTGATCGCCCTGGGCGAGACGCCCGAAGACTACGACAAGCACTTCATCCTGACCGCCGACATCGACCTGGACCCCAAGCTCCCTGGAGGCAGGGTCTTCGACCGGGCCGTCATTGCGTCGGATACAAACGACACGCAGGACTGGTTCCAGGGAACTCCCTTCACTGGCGGCTTCGACGGCAATGGCCACAGTATCTCTCGTCTGACGATCCGAGGTGGAGACTATGTCGGTCTATTTGGCCAACTGGGAGGCGCACGTTTGGCCACCATCAGCAACCTCGAATTGGCGGAGGTCAACGTCGTCGGTTCGAACCATGTCGGCGGGCTGGTGGGGAGCGTCGGCGGGCTGGTGGGGAGCGGGGGCGGCACCGTGACCCAGTGCTACAGCACGGGTGTCGTCAGAGGGAACGGGTACTACGTCGGCGGTCTAATCGGGTTTAACAGTAACGGCTGCCAGATGACGCGCTGCGCCAGCAGGGGTCTCATCGGTGGTACTGGGAGTGTAGGCGGATTGGTGGGATGCAACTCGGGGACCATTAGCCAGTGCTACGGCGAGGGAGGAGTCAGTGGTGATAGGCAAGTCGGTGGCCTGGCGGGCTGGAATCATTCACAAGCACGCGTAAGCCAGTGCTACAGCACAGGTACTGTCCGTGGAACTGACGTTGTAGGTGGCCTTGTAGGGAGGAACCAGGGTGATATTCGCATGGGCAGTAAAATCTCGAAGGGTCGAGTCTTCGAATGCTATTCCGCAGCAACGGTCGTCGCAGACTGCAATGTTGGCGGACTCTTGGGAGAGAACTACGGTGACCTGATCCATAGCTACAGTGCGGGTGCGGTCAGCGGCGTCTCGAATGTTGGCGGACTCGTGGGATTGGAGGGAGCCCCCGAATGGCAGAGGTTTCCTGGTGGGACAACATCAGGTTGTTTCTGGGACGTCCAGTCATCGGGCCAAGCCACAAGTGCTGGCGGCACCGCCAAGACCACGGCCGAGATGCAGACGGCCAAGACGTTCCTGGATGCCGGCTGGGACTTCGTGGGCGAGACGAAGAACGGCACGGAGGACATCTGGTGGATCAACGAAGGCAAGGACTATCCAAGACTGTGGTGGGAGCCGCGGAATTGATGATTGACGGTGTTTGATTGATGATTGCAGCGGAATACGGAGGACCGAGAATGAGTACGAAGCGCTTCAGGCAGACGATTGTGGCAACTGGCGTGCTGTTTCTGTGTGCCGGGTTCGTTTCGGCCGGGAGGTACACACTGAGTGTGGCAGGCGAACGGCTGGAGTACGTGCCGCAGGCGGAGAGGGGGTACGTCGTGAAACTGGCCGGGACGGCCGGCGGTATCCAGGCGTTGGGCGGGATATCCGCCCTTGACGGCCAAGACAGCAAGGAGGTTCGCGGCCTGGGCCGCCGCGGCATCTGGACCGTGGAGAATAATGGGCCGGCCAGTCGCAACGAAAACACGATTCGTTCGCTCCGGGCCAGCAGCCAAGTGGCCTACGCCGCCCCGCTATTCTCATCTAACGGCGAGACCGTCGCCATCATCCCGGAGATCGTGGTCCGCGTGAAGCCCGGCACGGACTCGGCGCAAGTTGAGGCCCTCTGCCGGCAAGCCGGGTGCCGAATCAAGAAGCAGATGGAGTTCACCGAGCAGGAGTACTTGCTGGATGTCCTTGGGCCGGACGCAGATGCTGTCTTCGCGGCGGTAGAACGGCTCAGCCAGGCTTCGCAGATAGAATGGGCCTGCCCGAATATCGCCTGCCGGCCCCAACTGCCTACCCCGGTCACGCCGGAGAGCCCCTCCGCTGCCGGGCAACCGCTCATCACGGCAGTGGGAGAGGCTCCCCCCAGAAGCGGCGTCTTCCCGAACGACGAGTACTTCCCCAGGCAATGGCACCTGCACAACACGGGCCAATCCGGCGGCACACCCGGTGCGGATATCCGGGCACCCGAGGCTTGGGAGATCACGACGGGTGACCCGAATATCGTCGTGGCCCTCATCGACTGCGGCATAGACACAGAACACCCTGACTTGATGAACAATCTGGTGGCGGGATATGACTTCGTTGAGGCGGATGAACTACCGGATGCGGAACGCGGCGGGTCTGGCCAGCCCCACGGAACGGCCTGTGCCGGACTGGTCGCCGCCCAGGGCAACAACGGGATTGGTGTGACGGGGGTGACGTGGCAGTGCAAGGTGATGCCCATAAGAATAGCCCGTGGAACAACGTTCGTGAGTATGGCAGACTTGGCCAGCTCTTTTCGCTGGGCGGCGGCACACGGGGCGGATATCTTCAGCGACAGTTCAACCTACTATTCCTCGGCACAACCCACCGTGCAGTCAGCCATCACGGATGTCACGACGGTGGGAGGACTGGGCCGCCAGGGAAGAGGATGTGCCTTCTTCACGGCGACGGCGAATAGCTCCGGCCCGATGGAGTATCCAGAGAAATACCCCCAAGTCATTGCCGTCAGCCCGACAGACCACAGGGACCTTCGTTGTACTTACAGCAGTTCTGGGCCGGAGCTGGATATCGTGGCACCGAGTGCACCGAGCCTCAAAGGGGCGGACAAGCTCAACGCCATGGGCAGAGGGTGGATTTGGACCACTGACCTCACGGGTTCGACAGGACTTAGCGCGAGTTCATTCAATCCGTATCCGGACGTGTTGGATTATGCGCTGTTTACAGGCTCGTCGGCAGCCTGCCCGATCGCCGCCGCCGTGGCGGCCCTGATTCTGTCTATCGAACCCAACCTGACCAGCAATGAGGTCCGACATTTCCTGGAGCGATCGGCGAAGGACTTGGGCGATCCTGGACGGGATGACTACTACGGCTGGGGTCGGGTCGATGCGCGGGCGGCGCTGGACATGGTCCTGGCCAAGCGCTGCGATCTCAACAACGACTGGCAGGTGGACGAGCAGGACCTCGCGCTCCTGAACGCCGCCATCGACGCCAATGACCTCTCGGCCGACATCGCCCCGGCCAAGAGACGCGACGGCGTGGTCGATGCCAAGGACCTTGACCTGCTCACGCAGTACCTCGGGACGGTCCTGCCGGAGCTCGGGTTGGTCGGCCGCTGGAAGTTCGATGAGATCGAGGGGATGGTTGCCCACGACAGTGAGGGCAAGAACAACGCCACGGTGATAGGCGGGGCACTGTGGCAGCCAGAGGGCGGCCAGATCGGCGGGGCGCTGCAACTGACCGGCACGGCCAATTTCCTTACGGCCAAGCTCGCCCGGAACCCCTCCGAGGGGCCGACGAGCATCTTTGCCTGGGTCAAGGGCGGCAAGCCGGGCCAGGTGATCCTCTCCCAGGCGGGCGGGGCGAACTGGCTGATGGCGGATGACGCCAGCGGCGCCGCGGCGACGAACTTGAGTACCGGCGCACGCGGCGGCAAGGCGCTGGCCTCCCAGGCCATCATCACGGACGGCAACTGGCACCGTGTAGGACTCGTGTGGGACGGCGCCAACCGCATCCTGTACGTGGATGATGTCGAGGTCGCCCGTGATACGCAGCCCTCTCTCGCCGGTTCGGCGGCGAATCTGACCATCGGGGCCGGCAGCACGTTCGCCGCAGGCACCTACTGGTCCGGCCTGATCGACGACCTACGAATCTACGACCGGGCGGTGAAACCTTGATCTGGGTGTGAAGGAGATTGAGCCATGAAGGAATCGAGGAATGCCTTTACGTTGATCGAGCTACTGGTGGTGATCGCTGTGATTGCGATCTTGATGGCGCTGCTCATGCCGGCGTTGCATCGGGCGCGGGAGCAGGGCCAGCGGGCGGCGTGCCTGAGCAACGTCAAGCAGTTGGCCCTGGCGTGGAATCTCTATGCGGATGACCACGACGGCAAGATGGTCAACGGCAACACGGCCCTGGGCAGCTTCAATCGGGACGGGACGTGCTGGGTCTACTGGCAGGACGGCGGCACGCAGGAGGCCCGGCTCAGCGATATCCGCAGAGGGAGGCTCTACCCCTACTGTCCCAACGTGAAGCTATTCAAGTGTCCGACCGGCATTCGCGGCGAGGTGGTCACCTACGCCATCCCCGATTCCATGAACGGCTACTACGCCATCCAGGGCGCCGAGAAGCAGATCAAGACGCTGCGGACCCAGATCCGCAACCTGAGCGAGCAGATCGTCTTCCTGGACGAGGGCAGGCTCAGTCCGGCCAGTTGGACGATCTGGTACGACCAGGAACGCTGGTGGGACCAGATCACCGCCCGCCACGGCGACGGGACGAACTTCGCCTTTGCCGACGGCCACAGCGAATACTGGAAATGGAAAGACCCGCGGACGCTGGCGGTGGCCAAGGCGGATTACACGCAGTGGCAAAGCACCGCCCGCCACAGCGCGGAATCGATGCAGATGGGCAACGAGGATCTGCAGCGGGTCCAGCGGGGCGTTTTCGGCAAGCTCGGGTACACGCCGCCCATTTGCGAGGGCGGCATCTGTCACCTGCCCTGAACGACACGACCGAGATGGCCGCCCGGCGAAGAGGAGTCTCGTCAATGGGTCCGGCGATGAATCTGACCATGGCTCTTGGTGCCGCGCCGTACGGCGGTGGAAAGGAGGACAGGATAGCGAAGCAGAGAACGTTTGGCACCAGAAGTATTCCGTTCGAGCCTATGATGGTCTGACGTCTGGAACAGGTCCAGTCTAAAGGAGATCGATCATGAACCGGTTCTCAACTCATGCGGCAGCGGTCGTTCTGATCGCGGCCCTGACCGTGGGCGCCACGGCCCAAATCAAGAATGTCCTGCTGGAACAACACACGGGAACATGGTGCGGCTGGTGTCCCGATGGGACGCTGAAGATGGATGAGATTCTGGCGCTGTACGGCGACTAGGTCATCGGGGTGAAGCTCCACACCGGCGACTCGATGGAGATTGGGGAAGAGTCCGTTATTTGCGCCACCCTCGGCTTGTCGGGCGTTCCCACCGCGTCCGTGAACCGCCGGAGTATCGGCGGCTCCGTCTTCTTGAATCGGGGGGACTGGAGGTCGGCCTGCGTCTCGGAGCGGGCCCAGCGGGCCAAGGCGGAGGTCGATTGTTATTACACGCTGGACCGGGCCACGCGGACCGTCCGCATCCAGGTGGTGGCCAATATCACCGAGGCCATGAATCTGCCGCTGCGATTCAACGCCTTCATCATGGAAGATGAGGTGACGGGGACCGGCTCCGGGTACGACCAGAAGAACTTCTATTCCAATCTCGCCGGCATGGGGAGCCATCCCTACTACAACAAGCCGCCGGTGCTCATTGGGTATAAACACATGAAGGTCGTGCGCCGGATGCTGGGCGGGGCCTGGGGCGTCGTCGGGCCACTGCGTGCCTCCGTCAAAGCGGGCGAACTCTATTCGCACACCTTCACATCCACCCTGGATGCGAAGTGGAATATGGACAAGCTGTGGTTTGTCGGCCTGCTCCAAGTCAACGCGACCGGCAACAAGGAGATCGTCAACAGCGCGGTGGCGGTGAAAGATGGTGCGATCGTCAATTGCGTCGTCGATTCCGGCGCCCCGGCGACGAAAGTCATGCCCGCAGGCTCGAGTCACGTCAATGCGTATACCCTGGAAAACGCGACGGATGCCGAGCAGACGTATACCGTCACGCTTTCTGCCACCAGCCGGACACCGGGGGATTGGTCGGCACAGTTCGCCAGCGGGAGGCTGCAACTGACCGCCTCCTGCGTGGAGCCCGCGGCCGGGCACTTGGTGGTCCCGGCGCGGGCCACGGTCGAGATGGCCCTGACCCTGAAGATCGGGTCCACCCTGGGACTGGGAGACGCCAAGGTGGTCCTCGCGTTGGAAGGCATGCCTGCCCTCAAGCGGTCGCGCCTGGTGACCGGCGTTTCCAGCGAAATCCAGCATCTGCTGCTAGAAACCGGCACGCAGTACTCGCTGCGGTCCTACCTCAGCGGCACGGTCGGTGCGGATGCGGTGATCATGACTCCGAGCGACTATCTGGCGCTGGCCGGTCAATTCCCCAACGTCAACCTGGTAATCTGGAACAAAGGGGCGGTGGAAGGCCTTTCGGCCCAGGAAATGGACGTTATCAAGAATACCCCCGGCGTCCGGACCTTCCTGTGCGGCGATGGCATCATTGGCAGCTTGTCTTCCAGCGATCTATCTTATCTGGGTCTGCAAGGCATCGGCTGGAATCCGGAAGGGCAGACGTCCCCCTATGCGGTGTGGCTGGCCGGGCAGGAAAGGGATGTGATTGGCGGCGAGTTGGGGGAGAGCATCCTCGGCCACCTGATCGCCTATTGTCTGAACATGGTGAAGATCACCGATCCGCAGAACGTGTTCCCGATCCTGCATTTTCAAAACAACGGTCAGCGCCGCAGTGGCAATTCCACCTATGCGATCGCAGCCCAGGACGCCATCCTCGGTGTCCGCTCCACGCGGAACAGCAGCCGGACCGTGTTACTGGGCATCTCGCCGTACGTGATCGACGATACCGAGACGCGTCAGACGCTGATCCGCAATGTCCTTGACTGGCTCGCCCAGTGAAGCGCCTGGGGAGACCGACACACCATTGAACGTCAGCAGTGCCTACTTGCCATCAGGGCTGGCGGCCCACGCGCCGCCAGCCCGTGTCTTGAACAGTATTTGCAGTTTGCATCGTATATGGATGGACCACCCCAAGCCCTGCCTGAAGCGCGCAACAGCCGCGCCACAAGGAGATTCGTTTCGCCTTCGGCGCGGCTTCGGCTCCGCTTCGGCCCGCATCATAAGTCCTGTAATGACAATCGTTAATGGTTGTGCCACAAGCACTTACAAACCGGGGTATAGTACGGGTTGAACGTTACCCCTGTCGGCCATATCGTCAATGCATCCGATGTGGCGGGTCTTTCCGTTGTCCGTACGGCGGTCCACAGGGCTCCGGGGCACCTCGTGCTGCGGGTGACGCTCCGATGCCGATAGGGCTTGACAGGATGATCATGTCATGGAACCGTCGAAACCTCTGCTCGAGGAGATCCTCGATCTGCCGGACGATCCCGATAGACCACGGTCCTTTCGACCTCTCTTGGTTGAGGAACACTCCCTCGATGCCGGCATTTGGTAGATGTTCATAGGTTGGGGTTGGTTGTCGCGTGGCCCCGGATCATTGCTGACCAGGGGCACCAGATGCCCGACTGCCTGATCGTCGCCGCGTTCGCCGAGCACGTGCGCTCCACCTATGGCGTCTATCCCGCCTTCAACACGATGAATATGCCGCTCATGGTGGATTTTCTGGAGGATTGTGGAATCAAGAACCCCATCGTCTGCTCCTCGATCAACAAGGCCGGCTACTTCATGAGTCCCGGCATCAAGGAGTATGAGGAAACGCTGCGATCGAAGCGGTTCCCGCCGAGGAAGCCATCGAGTACGTCTGCGGGCTGCCGAATATCCAGGGAATCGTCTTCGGGGCCTCCTCGAAGTCGCACATCCATGAAACCCGGGAACTTATCCTCTCTCGCTCGGTTCCCAGAACGTTGGCCCGCACTGCGTAAGGCGGCCGGAGGCCGTGTTTATGACAACTGGGGGCCGGGAACGGACAACTGACGACCGATAACTGACAACCGATTTTTCCTGCAACAGCCCGGCTTGCCGGGCGGGGTCGGCTCCTTCGCGAAGTTCCACCGAGTCCCGCCCATTCCTCAGCAAGGCCGGTGGAAGAGGGCCAGATTTCTGGCCCTCTTTTTTTTGTGATACTGTTTGTATTCGAGTCGGCCTCGTCGCACGTCAGGCCGAAGCCGCCGCGGCCATACGCCAATCAATTGTCCGGAAGGCACTCGAGACCGCGGGCCCTGAGCTTCACGAGGGCGGTGAGTAGCTGGACCTCGGTCACAGACTTGGACGAGCACATCTCCCACGCCTGCCCCATCCGCTGGTCAAACTCCACGCCCACCCGTTGCCGCAGAGACATCCGTGGACGCCAGAACGCGGGGTAGGCGATGGATCGGAGATCCATTGGGCTACTTCCGCCCTGCGATCATCATCTTGGCGTTCGTTTCGCCGCCATTGAGGATGTAGAGCAGGGGCAGCGGGCGGTCCACACCTTCGACCCAGGCCGGGCGCGCCGCCCAAGGAGTCGAGGACAGAACGTTCGCCATGTCCATCCAGTACTGAAGCCTCGCCGAGGTGAGCCCACTGGTGACCGCCATCCACGTCGCGTGGAAGTGATTCGCAGGAGCATAGTGTTTATACTCGCCCATGGTTGCGAACTTCGGCGTCAGGAAGGTATGAGGCCACGAGGCGGTGGAGGTTTGGGCTACGGCTTTGGCCAGGTCCTCCGGCAACTCCTGGGTGGATATTTCGTCCCAGATCATGGAAAACACGCCCGAAAGCGAGCTGTAGCCCAGTCGGCCGGCGATGCCGCTGATGCCTCCTGGCGAGATGAAGGTGACGGAGTTGCCGCCGCCGGGGAAGTAGCCCGGATCGGCCAGCGGCAGGGAGACCCGCTCCATGATCTGCTTGACGGTCGCGCCCGGCTCGGCGGCCCAATCGAAGGCGGCGCTGCCGGAGTTGTCGCCGTCCACGAGGCCCTTCTTGTACCAGTCGGCGCTGGTGTCGAGCTTCTTGAGGCCGAGCTTGTCCGCCAGGTCCTTGATCTCCCACGCCTCCCAGACCTTGCGGAAGTCCATGAACAACGGGGGATTGCCGCCGCTGAGGTAGGTCATGAACAGCATGGTCAGCAGGCCCTGCACGTCGGCCTCGGTCGCGAAGGGCACCGGGGGTTTGGGGCCGGTGTGGTCGAAGGTGCTGTTGAAGAAGGACTCCATAACGTCCGCCACGGGCAGGGGGATGCCGCGCGGGTCGCTGCCCCATTCGAGCTGGCTCATGAAGCCGCCCCCGACGGCGTTGAGGTCCGCCAGGAGATCGCGGACGATCAGGTACATGGCCAGAGACTGATCGAAGCGCTCGCTGTCCTCGTCGCCGCGCAGGTCCAGCCGGTTGCCGACGTAGCGATCGATCCAACTGCGCAGGTCCTTGAGGTCCTTGTCTTTGTAGGCCTTCTTCTTGAGCATGTCCGCCAGGAGCTTCATGTCGAGGCGGGTGATCTCGATGCCGAAGGTGTTGCGCGTCGGAATGATGTGGGCGAGGGCGGTCTCCATGCCCATCGAGTCATGCCCGAAGATCACCACGCGCCGGCCGCGCAGCGCCACCGTCGCGACGGCGGCGTAGCACCAGTCGATCAGGTTCCTGGCGGTCGCATCGGTCATCTCGGGCTCGAGCCCCTTGTCCGGCCAGGTCCCGACGTTCAGCGTCGCCAGCCGGCCGTACTGGGCCAGGGCGCCGTTGAGGGCATGGGCATAGACCACACCCGGCCGGGGACCGCTGTTGCCACAAGTGATGTTGAACGGCGTGTCCGGTGGAAACTGCTGCAGCAGCGAGATCGCGGTCAACTGCGGAAAGGCCCACGTGTCCGGCACGCAGACGAGGATATCGACATCCGCCTTGCGGAACTGCTGGGCGACGATGTCCGCCTGGGCCTCGCCGTCGACCAGGACGGTCGAGTAGACCACCGGGACCGGGGTCTTGTCCGGCAGGACCACCGCGCCGCTGATCGTTTCGGCCGCCATCTGCGCGATGTTCCGGCACCGGGTCCGGCTCTCCTCGTCGATCCGTGGATCGCTCGTGGCAAACACCCCGATCACCGGCACCTTCGGCGTCGCCTTGCGGATCGCCGGCAACCGCGTCGCTTCTCCTCGTCTGGCCATGCAAAACTCCTTTCGAATGTGGAATGTTGGAATGATGGAATGTTGGAATGATGGGTGGCGTACGAGCGCCTTCCCCAATATTCCATTATTCCACTATTCCATTATTCGGTCGTACCTCGTGATGTTGGCAGAGAATAGTCGAAGAATTGGGCTTCCAGGGGCCTTTTTGCCGATCTGTTATGTGTCTGATAACCGATTTGGGC
>VGYL01000143.1 GCA_016872975.1 Planctomycetota bacterium | reverse complement strand
CATGCACCCTGCCTCGTTTGTGCCCGAAGTGTGGGGCGACGTGTGCCGCGAACGCGGGCTTCTGCCCGACCTGTGGATGCAATCTCTTGTCGAAGCTGCAGTTGCTGCCGTCTACCCAACCACCGGTGGCATCCGGATTCGTGCCATGCCCTCGCTGTCAGGCGGCAATGCCCCCGAACGCCGTCTTCTGCCCGGCGTGCGGATTCAACTACCAGCTCGGCGGGACGGGACCGATGCCCATGCGCCCCGTCGCTCCGCCCGAACCCGCCGATCATCCAGGCATCGGTCGTGCAGCATACTTCGGGTTGTCTCTTCTCGTCGGCCTGGTTGCAGTCTTCTTCCTGGGCCTTCTCGGCCTTCAAGACCCCGCGGTCGGCGGCTTCGTAATCGCGGCCGCCTCCATTGCGCTCGCGGCGAACCGCTTTCGAAACATGGGAATGAGCGGATGGTGGTCGCTTCTGATCTTCCTCCCCCTGGTGAATGTCGTAGTGCAGGTCATGCTCTTGGTCTGCCAGCCCGGCTATACACAAACGAATCGACTCGACGCCCATGGGAAGCTGGTTCTGTGGATTCTTGTTGGCTCGATCTTGGTTGGAGTGTTGATCTTTGTAGCATTCATGAATGAGATCATCAGCGCGCTCTAGATATCGGAGGCGACTCCGAGATAAGGTTGGAAAGTAGAAGTATGGGCCCTCCACAGCAGATCTACAGGCTACAACCGGATTCCGAACTGGGCAGGGGAGAAACCCCAAGTCAGACGGGAGCGCGTCATCAGGGGCCTGCCCCCCGTGGTCCAGGAACGGAGCCAGCGCGGCCTGATGGGGCCGGGCCCATGGTGATCAAGATCGTTATCATCGTCCTCACCCTCGCCGGGATGATTCTAGCGGTTCGGGCATGTAACAGGAGTTCCCCGCCCGAATCGGAGACCGAGAACACGGAGCAACCCGCTCCCTCCGGAACAGGGGGCGCGCAAGCCGCGACCGGCGAGGAAGGGACAAACGCTACGGTAACGGGAGCCGAACCGGGCGCGTCCACCGGGACTGGCGCGGATTCGGCAGGCAGTGGCGCTCCGCAGGGAGCGCCAGCCGATGTCGGCCCAAAGAGCGGAGGCGCGAGCCCGCAGCCGTCGTCAGCAGGCGCAGGTGTTGCAGACGGCTCGATTCCGCAGGAGATGCGCGAGGCGGCCCGCCAAGCGAGACCACCCGATGGGCTTTCCGATCAACCGACAGCCGATGCCGTCTCGGTCTTTGAGGCACTACTTCGGGAGACCCTGTGGGAAGCGCGCACCCTGCAAGCAATGGCGGTCCCGTACATGTCGGCCGAAGATCGCAGTACAGCACAGGCGTGGGAGCGACGTATCGATATTGCGAAGGGCTTCGGGCCCCACTACGAGGATGCCATTACGCTGTCGGCTCGCCTGTCGGCGGATTCCGCATGCCATCTCATTGCGGGATTAGCCACAAGTCGCGCCGTCGCCGCGAAGGTCCTCGCGTGCAGACCAGACGACAATGACCCGTTCAGGGTCGGCTATCCGGCGGTGCTTGGGCACTACTCCGAGCTGCAGGTACGGGCATGGTGTCTCCTCCTCCGGGAGAGCGGCGCCGGCGGCCTGTCCCTGGCGCAGCGACTTGAGGCGGAGCTCAGCTCGCTCCCTCCCGGCCCTTCGATCGACCGATCCATGGCGGCAATGAATCTTCTGGTTCAAACTCTGGCCGGCGTTGGGCAGACGATGAAGAAATGGAATGCTTCCCGTTCCACACTTGCCGCAATCGAGAACACCATGCAGAACGATCTTCGCTCCGCTCGCGGCGTCTTCCCCCGATGCCTGATTCTAACCAGGGGTAGGGCCGCCTCCCTGCGGCATCTCGCGACAGGCGAGTCGCCCTGACACGACCGGGTCTACATGGCGTCGTCTGGAGTTCCTCGCACGAAGAAATAGGGCGGGCACTGCACGCTGAACATGTATCGGTATCCCCTCGATACCAGCAGTTCCTTGATGTAGTTGAACTCCGCAAAGGAATCGGGATCCACCATGAACCGAATCACGTGCCGTTGCGGGGCGATCTTCGCGAGGAGCGCCGCAAGCACGCCAGCCCGTTCGCAACCAGCCCGGATGGGTTGCCCTCCTCCCGGCGGTAGCTCGACAACCCATGAATCCGGTTCGTGATGGACGCGCACGGCAGGATCAAACTCCACACCCAGCAAGGCCTTTGAAGTGTGCTCAATGGGATCTATCATGTGAAACCGTCCCCTGTGAACGGCCACCCAGCGAGTCATATAGGTTCCGGCAACCTTGCCCACCCTGGGGAGGCGGCGGACCGCCACCGGGGCCGTCTCCCTTGAGGCAGGCACCGCCAACTCGTCGATCTTTCGCCGTATCAACGCGACATCTCGATCCTTCTCGGAGTCCTTCAATCGCTCTGCCCCGAGAGACGACTTGACTGCGGCAACCGCGGCCTCTTTCGCTTCGACCTCGGCGCGAAGGAGAGCATTCGTGGCCATCGCCTGAGCCAAGTCGCTTGCCGCCGTGTTCGTTGCCAAGGCCGGGGGGGAAGAGCTCTTCTGCAGCTTCTTCTCAAGGGCGTGAACCGACGCCGTCAGCTCCTCTACCTGCTGCTGTCGTCTCGTGTTCTCAAGTCGCCGTCTTTCGGCGGTCGTATCAACCTTGGCTGTCTCGCCAGCGGCCTGGGCGAGAATCGCCAAGAGAAGGGCAATGAACACGATGCCGCCAAATGTGTTGCAAATGGTGTCAAGCAGAAGGTCAAGGCTGCTGATGTCGCCGGCGCCGCCCCGTCTCACGTGCCGTCTCCCTGCGAAACGCCAGCATCTTCTTCTAGGGCATCGTAGCCGGCTTCAAAGGCACCGCGTTTCGCCGCGAAATAGAGGTCCATACCAATCGGCACACCGGAAGGCTTGAGCATGAATACGAAGAACTCGCGCGATGGCGAGCACGACGTCAATAGCGCAACGAATGCGCCCCTTGCCTCCGCAGTCTTCCATTCAACGTCACGGCGCGGCATGGCCAGCGAGATGAGCCTAACCGTGTTGGATCCGCACTCGACGAGGTGCGCCGTCTTGGACGTGCCCGCTTCGGGAATGAAGGCGATTGGGCGGACCGCGCGCCGCGCGGCCTCCGCTTCCGCCTGAGCCAGCTTGCGCTTGATCTCCTCCAACTTCGTACTCTTCGGCCCGGACGCCGAGGAGAGACGTGCCAACTCCGCGTCTAGTTCCTGTTTCTCCACGCCGAGGTCGGCCAAGCGTCGCATTCGTACTTCGACTTCCCGCCGAGTCATCTGAAGCTCGCGGGCGGCCTCAAGCGGGGTGCGCACCTGCGCAGAGGCGATCGCCAGTTCGCGCGCCTGCAAGTCACGCCGCAGCTCCGCCTGTCGTGCTTCGAGCTTCTCGAGGCTTTCCTTAAGCACCGCCGCGTCCGGGGCTGCCTGAACTTCCATTACCGTGGAGCGGGCCACGGTCTCGAGGGCGAGCATGAGCACCAACAGGATCATGACGCCGGTCAGGCAGGTAATGATGTCCTGCAGCGAGAACAGCGAGACCGGGCTTTCGTTGCTGCGCCTGCCGCGCATTACGGGACCTCCCCGGTAGCGGCCTCCGGAGGCAAGGAGGGCGCAACCGGCAGATCGGACAGGTCGTCCGACTGGAGATGGGCCAGCCTCAGCTTCCCGACCACATAGGCCTGACAGTACTCCTTGCACTCGTCGAGGAAGGTCTCCTCTTTCTTCTTGAGTGCCGTCATTAGCAACTGGGTGACCAATGCCGCAAGGAGAGCGATCAGTGTCGTATCGAAGGCCGTGGCCAGACCCCCGGTTACGCTTTGCAGGCCGACCTTGATATCATCAAGCGATGCGCTTCCGGAAAGCATGCCGCCGAAATTCCCGATCGCCTGGGAAAGGCCAAGGACCGTTCCGATGAATCCAAGGATCGGGATACACCAGATGAATCCCCGGATTAGCGCATAGCTGGATTCCATCTGCCCCTCGTCATTCTCGCCTTGCGCACGCAGGATCTCCGAGACATCCGAGATGACGCCGATATTGCTGAGGTTGGACAGGGCCCGCTCGATGCGGTTGAGAAGCACGAAGTTCCGGGGGTCGTCGACAAGTCCGTACATGCGGTCGAGGATGTCCTTGGCCGTCGCTGGCGCGAGCGTGAAGTCTTGCGAGTGCGGTACGACCATCAATCCCAGCGCTCGCCGCTGGAGGCCAAGCTTGCCGAACTTGACGACAAGGATTGCCATGGCCC
This sequence comes from Planctomycetota bacterium, assembly GCA_016872975.1. GTDB lineage: Bacteria > Planctomycetota > Phycisphaerae > Sedimentisphaerales > Anaerobacaceae > PLanc-01. The sequence goes on along the minus strand of VGYL01000143.1, from coordinate 6,977 downwards.
AACAGAAGAACAGGACGGTGAAGAAGGGGGTCGGCCCCCGATCGAGGAAGAACTTCGCCCAAGGATGCGCCCGGAGATGGGGCGGAAGAAGGAACAGCGGCCCGTAGATAAGTAGCCACAAGATCATCCCAAAAGCGAAGGTCAGGAACGGGTTGGTATCCGTGAACTTTGCGCCCTTGAATCCGAACCGCTGCTCGACATCGCTCTTTCGCCAGTCAAGGACCCGAACAAGCCGCTCACGCGCCATGGGACACTCCCTTTCGATGCTCTTCGGTACGCCAACCCCGATGGAAGGTTCGCAAGACCCCGCCCCCCTGTCGAGTACCATCCGCCAGGACGAAGAGGATGATGACGACGCACGCCGCCGTAATGATCCCGCCCATTCCGCCGACGAGTGAGTTGTAGAGCCCATGTAGGAGGGCAGCCCCCATCCATCCCGCCAGCAAGACCCACCACCTGCCGTTAAGATATGCGAACGCCGCCGCCGAGCCCGCGATGGCGGCAAATCCCCCGTGCAACATGGGCAGAGTGAGAAACCGAGTCTGCTGGGCCATGAATGCCTCCCAGCAACGGATCATCATATCGCCGATGACCGCGCTCTCCTGAGCTCCGGCCGCCGTGCCCTGAGAGAGGATCGCGATCTGGTCGACGACGGAACTGCCCCAGTACGTAGCGGTGTAGTTGACGCCCTCGGCCCATGCGAACCCAAGCCCTGACATGATGCCCAACCATAGTCCGTCGGCGGGACTGCGGATCCCCCCACGGCGCATGCCGATGAAGATGAGAGGGAGAAGTTTGCACCCCTCTTCTAGAAGTCCGGCGGATACGGTAAAGCCGACGAACTGCCCAGCCCACGATGTCGAGGTCTCAAGCAACTCAGCATAGGGCCTCAGAATGGGGAGATTGTGCCATAGATAGAGAACCGGTATTCCCACGAACGCCGTGAACAGCGCATACCCTAAACCCGTGCGCCAGCGACGGCCGTCGACGCGAAGTACGAACCGGATCAGAAGTGCAAAGAACGTGCAGTAGTACCCGCTTGCAAGCCAGACGGTCTGGCCGATCGTCACCCCTGCCACGTTCACCGCCCACAGGAGCATCAGTGGGAATGTTACCAGAGTAACCGCCCATGTCAGCGTGCTCCAGGACAAGAGCGAAGCCGCGCCCGGGCCCGTGTCGAGGATCCAGACATTGGCTGTCTGAACTCGAAACCCGTCCCCAGCGTCCGCCGTGCCCTCGTCATGTCGACAGTGCGACTGGTGGCGGTCTGTCCCGTCGAAATGGCATGTAGTTTCTGGCGCCTTCGGGACCGTTCTGGGCGGATAGATCGCCGTTGAGACCGGGATCCAGCGCTTGCGATCCGCAGACACCTTGCAGCCCGGCGGCAGACGCCCGCTTTCATGCAGCCTCCGGATCCGCTCGAGTTCCAAGGGGCCGCGGACAGATGTGCCGACGCTCAGGTACAACCTGATGTCCATGGACCTCCTTCGCTAATCAGTCTGAGTAGTTCAACGGCCAAGCAGGATCGGCTAGGATGTCCGCCGTTGTGATCTTGACTCCCCCCTTGCGAAGGGTGGCGATCACGTCCCGGGTGAGAAGTCCATCCATCGGAGCGAAGATCGGCTCGCCCGGCTCGAGCTGCAGACGCTGTCGCGTCGTCCCATCCGCACCTGGATCCGCCAGAATGTGGATCCTAGGCTTCCCCCCGACCAACCTGACAACCCACAACTCCCTTCCCGCAGCCTTCCCCTTCATCTGAATCCCGGGCCCGTCGATGCCCGCACAGGCAATCCACTGAGGGTTCCGCAGGAACGCCGCGGTGTCCACTGTCTTCCACTCGCGAAGACGAAGGAGGCTTCCCACGGCAGCGCGCGCCGATGCTATGGACGCCAGCGCCGACTTGGCGGTCATCGCGTACTGCGGATGCCCCCGACATAACCAGTGGATCGTATCCCCGACAACCTCAAGGGCTGATCGGGCAGACTCCAGTGACGCGGCAGAATCAGCGGGCGCGATCTCCTTCGCCGCGGCCAGCAGCTCCGCCCCCACCCCGGCCCTGAGGATGGGGGAGATATCATCCTGCGACAGCCAGATGTCGACCTGATGCAGGAGCACCTCGATGCCGTTCTCCGGCTTGGCAAAGCGCACCTCGGCTATGAGCTTGTCGATAGCAGCACAATGGGGCATGCGAACTAGACGCCTGGTATACGCCGTGTTCCACGGCTGCATGGCGAAGCTGGGTTCCTTGTCCCTCGTTCCGGCCGTCACCGCATAGCACATGACTTGCATGCTCCCGTTCGCCCCGGGCGCCGGTTGGCCTTGAATGTAGAAGATGTTCGTAGTTCCCGGAAGGGGGGACATCTGGAACTCATGGAGGCTGACAAGCCGATCATCCTCCTCCATCTCCAGAATCTGATCCCGGACTGTCGTCCACTTGGTCGAATCCGAAGCCAGACCGGCCTGTCGGGCCTTCGCCTTGCTCCAGAACGGATTGGACGCGGCGGACGCCGATGGGGCCTCCAACAGTGCCTCCATCGGATGGCGAAGCTCCAACAGCCTTCTCATGGCTGGCACCCGCGCATCCTTCTCATAAGCCTTCGCGAACACTTCCACCGCATCGAGGTAGGCGGAAAGGCTTGCTGCCGTTCGGATCCGGGTCAACTGATCCCCGGCTTCCTGGCCAAGAGACTCCACCCTACTGATCCGCTCGCTGAACTGGCCTACACAATTCGAATCCGCCGATTCCGGCATCGTCGGCGCACGCTGCAACTCAACCCGGGCTGCCGCAATCGCGTTCGATATCGCTGCGGGGGCGCCACCGGACTGCGCTGCATCCATGGCGCCAAGTAGTCGGTTCATCGCGACCATCCACTCATCCCACCGCTCTTGAACCTCTCGGCGACGGTCCGCCTTCCGCTTCGCCCACGACGAGGCAAGATCCGCCAGACGGGCAACCTCGCCCCCCTCCGTGGCCAACTTCTCCGCCTCTTGGAAGACCGCATCGGCGTCGTCCGACGGTTTTTCCGCAACAACCTCTTCGCTGAGGCGCGCGACTAAAGTCTCGAATTTCGTGCGGCGTTCGCCGATCAGCCGGGCCATCTCGTTTGTCCGCCCGACCAAGGGGATCACATCGGGATGCACGAGCAGCCCTGGCTCCTCCGCCTTGACGCGACTCAGTCTCCGGCCATACGTATCAAGATCCAGTTTCCCGAATAGGTCATTTAAGTCCCGGACAAGCAGCGCTGCGCGGTTGCGCAACTGCACCTCGCGCCAGACGAACAGCGCCCCGGCCGCCGCCAGCATCAACCCGACAACAATGGCGACATTCAACCGCCGACGCGCTCGCTCCCGCGCAAGCTGCCATGCGCCGACCAAGGTCTCGGCGCGTTCGCCCAGCGTGTCCGGCAGCGGGCGGTCGTGCCGCGCCAGTTCGTTGAGGATGGAATCCGCCGCGGCCGCATCGCTGCATTCCACTGCAGCGGTCAGATCTGAGACCTTGCGAGTGAAATGCGCCTCGTCGTCGCGCCGTTTCTCTTCCTGCCGGCACCAGTCACGCGCATCTGCAAACTGCCGGGCAAGATCTGTCGGAAGATCGATCCCCGAAGCTTTTAGCAGTGCCTCAACCCGGCCCATCAGAGGGATTCCCGCGTCGAGGTCCATTGCCGAGTAGGCCGCCGCAAGCTTGTCCAAGAGGTCCTTCGCGTCCGTCATCGCTTGTTTCGCGTCCAGCACCGCGAGGGCCGCCTCGACGGCGCTCTTCAGATCGAGCGGCACGGGAATCGACCAGTCCGGCGACAAGATCTCCCCCGCAAGTCTCCGCACCGACGCCTCGTCAGAGCGTGCCGAGGCCGCTTGAAACTCTCGCCGGAGATCCTCCATCCGGCGGATCTCGAACTCCTTCAGATCTCGCTCGTGTGCCCCATTCCCCGGCTCCGCTCGCTTCAACTGGCGCAAGAGCCAGATGCAGGACCGCAGGTCCTTTTGCCGCGCTGCCGTCCGATACTCCTTCAACAGGGCGGCGGGCTGATGGCCCGCGTCCACCGCCGCCGCGAGACGGTCGACCGCCTTCGTGTCGATGACGGCGGCTTGCGGCCATCCGCGCTGCATGCACAGATCCCGCCACACCGCAGCGCCCTCAAAGGCTAGATCCCGGCATTGCGCCAGCAGAGGGGGCACCTCGTCCGCCAGCATCATCGCTTCGACGAGCTTGCCGGCCTCGATGTGGACCAGCGCCTGCGTCACGCGCGTTATCGTTTCTTCGCAGAGCCGCGCATAGGTGCCGCCCAGTTCGGCCCCGTTTGCGACCTCGGAGTCCGGCTGGCTGGCCGCGGCCAACGATTGGACGAGTTCCACTGCGTTCATAGTCCAAGAATCCTGGTTTCCACTTGTTCCTCAGGGCTGCACGTGAAGGACCGCCGCCCTCCCTACACCCGGGACCGTGATCGTGAGTTCGACTGGCACGCCCGGCGGGGCACTCCCCACAGGGCGATTCGTTGCCGACATCTCCAGTCGATCAAGCGAGGCAAGTATCGCCAAAACCCACGCGCCGGGATGCTCCGTCAGGTCCCATTCGAGGAGCAACGCGACAGCGCGCCGCGTATCCATTGGGGCCAAATGCCCCCCGGCACGCGCACGGTCCAGCGTAGCCAGGGCCTGCAATGCCTTGCCCAACGATCCGTCGTCCCAGATCGAGGAGAACTTGGTTCGCTGTCGGATGGAGTCGAGCAGGTTGTCGACCTCTTCGACACCCTTGATCGAGAAGACCGACCAGAGGTCGTGGTCGCGACAGGCAGCAGGCAATGCCGCCTCCAAAGCCACGATCAACTGCCGGCGCCGGTCGGCACTGCCGGGGCCGGGCCGCTCAGCCTCTTGGACCAGCCCCTGCACGATGCCGACGATTTGATCGCGATCCCTTCGGACGCGAGCGGCGCGATCCGGCTGGCCGCCGCCCGCCCCTTGTTCCTTCTGAATCCCGCTTATATCCAGCACGTGACCGACAACCGTGCAGGTCGCCAGGCTTCCGGTCTGTCCCCCGGAGCGCCACTGGACAACGGCACGCGGGGCAAGGTCGGCAATCAGGGGCGCTAGCGTGCCAAGATCGACATGTAACGGACTCGCCGGGACGCGCCGTGTGCGGATGACCGGCGCGGCACTCCCGAGCACGTGGTAGGCACGGGAGTCGCCGGATTCCACCATCAGAACCGGGATGCGCGGGTTTGCGGTCAAGCGCAACCCGTCCTCGCCGAAGCGCCCCAATTCCTCTGCGTTGAGCTTCAGCACCCGCGACGTCCGTTTCACCCCCGCGACGCTTCCGTCGCTCAGGTACGCCCGGAAGACCGCGTTGCTGTCAACGCGGATCCCCTCGCGGCCCATTGGGAAGACACTGATGCGACGTGTTCGGCTTGTCTCCGCGCCTCCGGATGGGGCAACGGCGCCGGAAGCCGCGAGCAGTTGGCGGGTCGGCGACGACAGAGAACCGCCGTTCGCGATCTCCGACGGGGGGGCCTGATGACCGGATGATTGAGAACTGCAGAGAGCCAAGGCACACGCGAAGCCGGCCCAACGACCACGTATTGTCCGTGAGCGGCCCGAGAAGAAGGCGGAATGCAGCACCACCTGCTCCGAGTTGCACAGCGGTCTCTTCCCTGAAAGGGATAGACGCAACCTCTGGTCAACGACCGTTCTCATTTTGGCAGATGGTAGACTGCTATGGGGCCAACATCTGGCAAAGAGAAGACTATCTCGCATGGCATACGGTCCGGCTGATTGCTCCTATGCTCAGCTTCGATAGCCGCGATGCCAACTTCAGTACTTGCTAGTACTGCTCTAGACCATTCCTCCTTCTGGAAGTCGAAATCGTAGTTGAAGAAACCCCTTAGATGCGGATGGACTTGCTGATTGTGATCGCCCTTCCAGCCCCGAATAGACATCAAACAGGATTTTGCCTTTCGTTGCGCGTCGTCTTGGTTAGGGCTCTTCTTGAGTCTCTCGTCGAACCCCGTGAAGACCTTCGAACAAGGCTTGTTGTCCTTGTTTGCAAATGCTCTGGCAATGTCCTCCATCTCACACGCCCGCCGGACGGCATCTTTTAGCTTATCCTCCGTTTGGTCCAGTTTCTCGCGGTCCTTGTCGTCAAGTTGCCGGCTTCTGCAAAGCTCTAGGTATACTGGCAAGGCTTCCTTGATATCATCCCGAATCTTCCGGTAGGGCCTCAACTTGCCTTCAAGTTCCTCTTTCAACTGAGCAACCAAGCGCCCTCGCTGCTTCTTCACGGCCGATTCAAGCTCAACCTCGGTGCCCCTAATTGGATTTGGCAGAACCTGCTGGCGATCCTTCCCCATCATCATGTGAACTTCGCACTTCGAGGCAATGTTGGTCAAGAAGACGGCGAACCCACCGAGATGGAATCTGTGTGATTCCACATGTGTCCACTTCGTGGTGATTACGGAATAGCAGTTGGTGTCAACATAGTAGCTGAGCGTGCGTCCCCCTTGCTTGAGAATCGCAAGAACCGGTCTCTCTGGGTTGAACTGGAATTTCAGCCTATTCTTTTCAATGATCCCTACGCTCGATCCATAGTCCCCAGGCCTCAACACCGTCTTAAGATTATTCCTCACATTCTTCAAGTCTGCTCGGGTTCCATCCCGCAAGTACATCCAGAAGCTGTCGCCTGCTTCGATTGGCATTCCATCACTAGAGGCTAGTGAGACGTGGACCTCATGCTTGCTCTCGATGACGTCGGTCTTCTTGGGGGGATCCACTTCAGCCGTTACGTGCGGGGCATCAGCCTTTGGGCTGTCCTCCTTGGAGGGGCGCTGAGAATCCTTTATGACAGGCGGCGGCGGGGTAGACTCGGTCGGGGATGGGCTTTGCGATGCAGGCTTAGCCTGTTCTGGGCTGGCCAACGGCTTGACCTCCTGGGTCTCTTCGGGCTGCGATTCGTGCGAATCCGCTGGCTTCCGGCGTCCCTGATGAAC